>JAZSRK010000018.1:0-3993 GCA_045538465.1 Candidatus Limiplasma sp.
AAAGCCGGTGATGAGGAGCTTCTTGATAGCCATCGCCGCCTTTCTTTACAGAATTGTAAAAAAGCCGCCTGCGTTTTTGCAAACGGCTCTTTTGGCACGCCCGGCGGGAGTCGAACCCACGGCCTGTCGCTTAGGAGCACAAAAAATCGTCTGATCCATGCTGTATTGCGATGTTATGCCGTGTTCTTGAAACCCTTGAAATACAAGGCTTTCAGGCGAATCTCGTGTTTTTCTGTATCTCCCGATTTCGTCCCGTTTTTCCGCTTGTTTTGGCGTCCTGTTAGCAAAATGTTAGCAGAGCCAGAGCGTGAAACGAACACAAACGAACTGTGGTTCGTTGCCGAGTTGACATTCTTGACACTCTGACTATACCCTGTTCTTGTGGAAAACACAATACATTGCGGCATATGTTCCTTTATCTTATGGAATACATGCCGCATTTTTTTGTTGCAAGAGACTGAATTAATATGCGCACGATATGGTTTCGGCTGGTATGATTTTTTCTCTATTCTTTTGAGCTGGAATGGGACTGTCGATCTGCCGTTCCAGAAGAACGTGATAGCCTTGATCATACTCTGGAGATGGGAAAAAGTTGTCTGTGCTAACCAAACTGCCATGACCTAACATTTCGTCGACTAAGGAAATATTCATCCTAATGACACATGCTATTCGTTCGTCAAAATCATAAGCGCTATGCTTACCCCTTACGATCCAACCGTGCTGTGAACAGGGGCGCAAAAAAGTTGAAGGAAGATTCTTCCGTAAATCAATGGTGTATGTATTCTCACCAAAATATACCCCGTTTAATGATGGAGCATTTGTTTCGGCAACATATAGGAATAAATACATGTGGCCTTGTTTGTTATCATCATCAAAGCGTTGCCATAGCATTGTGATTTCTTGGTTCTGAGCATCGATTTGATCACAACGTTGTTTCCATTCCCTTATGTTGCGGTCATTGATTTTCTTCAAAAAAGTTGTAATAACCTCAGTATATGGCCGGTTACTTTTCGCAACAATGGTTTGGCAAGTCTCAATCTGTTCAGCGGTGAGACTCTCTTCGTCCAAATCCTGCGGTTTGTCTGGATGACATTTGAGAATTGGAAGATCAACCTGCAGCTTTAGGTACTTGTCTTCATCAGGATTCTTGGTTGTATCTCGCCTGTAATAAGCCTTTTTAGCTTTATCATATGCATACAAACCAAACCAAAGTGCAGTCCAGTGATTATCAACGAAGTCGACACAAAACGTTTTACCTCCATAGTGCTGCAATGCCGCTTCCATGGTTAATCGCTTATACAATTCCCACCCTGACACATCAGGGGAATTTAGGTGGAAGAAGCTGATAAGTGAGGGATCTGCCATCATGCAACTAACAGCTTGCTCCAGTTGTTGTTCTTTAGATACCCGAAGGGTAGGCTCATGGAAAATACTTGGTATCACACTCGGGTACAGATCGCATTGTCCTCTGTACAGAACCGTACCAATACCCGCATTTATGTGTTTTACATAACCTACGAGCTGGTTTAGGTCATTTTGCGATGTCACAGTAAATACGGGAATGTTTTTAGACCATGTTCCAGTAAAGACCCTATTTTCATGGGTTTTTGCTTCGGGGTATCTGATCATCACATTTTCCTCTCATTCTCTGGTGCTCAAGTGACTTAAGGTGCGGTTTGTGCAGCATCCAGCGGCTCTAAGCGCAAAATGTAATCAGTCAACATGATTGCATTAAGGGAAGCTTTCTTGCTTGGATAACTACGATACCAGCTATGCGAAACCCCATGTCGATTAGGAACGCCATCAATCACATCATCTACTCCGTCACACTGGGAAACAATGAAGTTGTCAAAGTAGTTGCTGAAAATCTGTTCGTAATCATTGGCTTCCGTCAAAGCTGCGAGTTCCTTTTTGGTTATACTCATCTTCTGACGATGGCGTTCATCCATAGGAACGTTGTTTGCCTTTATGTAGATCATTCCTTCCCACATAGAGGCCAAGCTGGAAATCGTCAGTGCATACTCACCACGAAGATGCGCATCCATAGCCTGACATAGTATCCTTTTGATATGAGTCTCGATGTCCAGTTGTCTCCACGAACGCTTAATGGAATTTATCCTCTGTGGCGTATAGTACGCAAGGATAAGTTTATCAATCCTCTTTTCGCGTCGCTTGCTGGCTCCACGACTGGTCTCCATCACTTCTGCAACTGCCGAAGTTAGAGTTGAGTCTTTAAGCCAACCGGCATAGGGAAACCACTTGCACTCATACATTGCCAAGAGATAGGCTGCCTTGAACTCTTCACGTGATATAAATATCTCGCTGAGTTCTTCAAGCGTCCTGTACATAGGGCCAAAATCAAGGCTCTGCAACCATTTCATAGCAGGCGATTGCAGGGCATCGATCATTGCCGTACCAAGATTAACCGAAATATCCCGAACGGAATTGGCCAGCGTCTGAGTCAGTTCACTGCTGAACGCTTGCGCAATCTTTGTAACACCAGTACTTATTTGTTTTAGAATCGGACTGGTGAAAGAATAATCCGGGAATTGGGTCGATAGCGCAAGTTCACCGAGCGCTGAAAATATGGGATGAGCAGTAGCACTCTTCATGCTTTGGTCGGCAATAGTCAAAGCTGCAGTTGATGCCTGAATATCACGTACTGCGTCAAATGCCGGATCAGTAACAACGAGATTCTGCAAGTTATTCGCAGGCAATGCAGCTAAACTGATATCCGGCAGATCCACTTTGGCGGATGCAATAGCCTGTTGAAGACGATCAAGCTGCTCTACTGCAGGAAGAGACGGCTGTATCAGTTCCTGATTGGCAGAATCACCCTCTTGGAGAAGGTCATTTTGTTCATGGTTTTCTTCGAGATGCTTCATGATAAAAACTCCTCCTACTGTATTTGCCAACAGACACAAGGCAGCTGCCGGTATTAGCATGTATCGACAAGAAAAGATTTCCTGAGCCAATTATATGGCACTTTGCTTGAACTGGCAATGGGTCTTGTATCTTTTTCCGGTCAAAACCGTCATATACAATCACTCAAAGACACTTGCGATGATAAACCATCTATTCTTTATCGTTTAGATGGTTTTTTCATATAACAATTTTGAGGAGGTGAACCATTTGTCCGCAACAACCATCGCCATCGCCAACCAGAAGGGCGGCGTTGGCAAAACGACCACCACCGCCAATCTGGGCATCGGATTGGCACAGGAGGGCAAGAAGGTACTGCTGGTGGACTGTGATCCGCAGGCCAGCTTAACCATCAGCCTTGGTTATCCCCAACCGGATACCCTGCCCTGCACACTCTCCACACTCATGGGAAACGTCATCACCGACGAACCCAACATTCCCGGAGAAGGAATTCTGCATCATGCTGAAGGCGTCGATCTGCTTCCTGCCAGCATCGACCTTGCGGGCATGGAAGTAACGCTCATGAATGTTATGAGCCGCGAAACTGTGCTGCAGCAAGTGCTGGAACCGTTGAAAAAGCAGTATGATCACATTCTGATCGACTGTATGCCTTCCTTGGGAATGCTGACGATCAATTCGCTGGCAGCAGCAAACAGCGTCATCATTCCGGTTCAGGCGCAGTACCTGCCCGCCAAGGGCCTGGAACAGCTGCTCAAAACCGTTGGCAAAGTGCAGCGGCAGATCAATCCCAAGCTGAAAATCGACGGTATCCTGTTGACCATGGTGGACAACCGCACGAACTACGCCCGTGAGATCAGCGCCATGCTGCGTGAGAACTATGGCAGCAAAGTCAGAGTGTTTGCTACTGACGTTCCTCATTCCGTCCGTGCCGCCGAAATCAGTGCTGAAGGCAAAAGCATCTATGCCCACGATCCCAAGGGCAAGGTGGCAACGGCGTACCGCGCTCTGACGCAGGAGGTGATGAAGATTGAGAAGCAGCGCAGCAAAAATCAAGCTGACCTCGGTCGATGATCTGTTTTCTTCGGAGGAAAGCAGAGCCGATGCCAGCCG
>JAZSRK010000072.1:0-2220 GCA_045538465.1 Candidatus Limiplasma sp.
GATATGGCATTGTCCGTATACATCTTTTTTCATAGCTCGTACCTTCTCTGTAAGCGAATCATTTATATTATAGCATTGTTGCTTCTTTACAACAAGGTACCGTTTCGTCATATTTGTTTGGGAAGGTAACGACAATACTGGCAAGCGATGCTTCTGGCTATCCATAAGCCATAACGCTTGTTGGTGGAGCGATCCCCCAATCCCCCTTGAACGCATGATACGATCATGCGGCTATGCACCTAACGGCGCTATACTCAAAAAGTGAATAAAGGAAACACGTTGACAATAAACTAAATCACGATTATAATAATCTTGAATTAGTTTTGGAGGTGATAGTGTGTTTATCGGACGTCATACTGAGTTGAAGCGTCTGGAGGAACTGTACTGCTCCGATGGCTTTGAGTTTCTTGTGATGTATGGCCGCAGACGTGTGGGTAAAACTTCACTTCTCCGGGAGTACGCAGGGACACATAAGACCATCTTCTTTTCAGCGCAAGAGAAGAATGATTCACTGAATCTGGTGGACTTTTCCCGTGCCGTTCAAACGGCTCTCACGGGTGATGATTTCGGTGCTTTCCGGGATTGGGAGGCTGCTTTCCAGTACGTCGGTGATCATTCCGGCGTCGAAAAGATCACCTTGATCATTGACGAGTTTCCCTTTATTGCGCAGGAGAATCCTACAGTAAAGAGCATCCTGCAGCATATCATTGATCACCAGTGGTCGCAGAAAAAGATCTTTTTGATTCTGTGCGGTTCCAGCGTCAGCTTCATGGTCAATGAGGTTATGGGATATAAAAGTCCGCTGTATGGCAGATCAACCACACAGATGGAAATTGAGCCTTTTGATTATCTGGACAGTGCCGCATTCTATCCTGATTACAGTCACATCGACAAGTTGCTCGCTTATGGCATCCTGGGTGGTATCCCTTGCTATCTTCAGCGGTTTAGCGATAAGCGGACCATTGCCGAAAACATACAACAGGAAATTCTTCGCACAGGCTCCTTCCTGAAGGATGAGCCGCAGTTGCTGCTGAAGATGGAACTGCGTGAGCCTGCTGTCTACAACAGCATCTTTGAGGCGATTGCTGGCGGTGCAAGCCGCATGAACGACATTGCTCAAAAGATCAAAGAGGATAGCGGCAAGTGTTCCCGATATATTGCCACGCTGAAGGAGATTCGTCTGCTCGACAAGATTACTCCCTGTGGAGAGGACGAGTCTACCAAGCGAACCGTTTACCAGATCACGGATAACTTCTACACCTTCTGGTATCGCTATATCTTTGCAAACCGCAGCTATTACGAGCTGCTTGGCGAGGAGGATGCAGCCCAGGAGATCACATCAGATTTGTCCAATTTGATGGGTGCTGTGTTTGAGCGGGTGTGCCAGCAGTACATGGTTCGCATGGCCAAAGCAAGAAAACTTCCCTTTGTCCCCTTCAAAATGGGAAAGTGGTGGGGAAACAATCCTGCCAAACGCAAGCAGGATGATATTGATATTCTGGCGCTTGACCGCACCGGAAGTCGAGCGATCTTCTGTGAGTGTAAGTTCCGTAATGAGTTGTTTGATATGCAGGAATACCGCGACTTTATGGACGCCTGTACGATCTTCACGCAAGTCAAGGAGAAGCATTATTACCTGTTCGTCAAGAGCGGGTATACCAAGGATGTGCAGCAGCAGGCTGCTGTGGATGGCGTAAAACTCCTCACGGTTGATGACCTGTTTTCTATCGAATAAACAAAGCTGGGCAGCGTGATGCTGTCCAGCTTTGTTCATGAATCAGGGATGCGCGTGTGCCTAACGTGGCTCTCTTTCACCATGATTTTCTTGTTCCATGTGCTTGTCATCAATTCCCAGCAACAGCTCCACATTGGCTTTTGCCTTCAGCAGTTGCCGCATTTCATCCCTTGCCTGACGATACTCAGCATAGGTCTGCTTCTTTTCAGCGAGGAGTACAGCGTATTCAGCCCGAAGGGTTTTCATCGTGGGGAGCTTTTTTAAGCCAAGTTCATTAAAGGCTTTCTTGGCAGCTCTGTGCAGCGCAATTTCACTTTCATGTTCAGCCAGAAACTTTTTTGAGTATCCGGATTGATGGTAGGCTGCATAGATCTCGCGGGTTTTGATGTAGTTCAGGATGTGTGTCTGCAGCACAGGAGTGGCAGTGAGTTTTGCTTCAGTTTCCTGTAGATGGCTCTGTAAAGCGTTGCAGCGAGTTTCAGCCT
>JAZSRK010000026.1:0-14904 GCA_045538465.1 Candidatus Limiplasma sp.
CAAGAGCACATCTTTATCCACGGTGATTACACCTTTTCCGATGTACTCGGTACAACGACTGTCCACAAAGAGAATATCAATGGGAACATCCACCTTGCAGCGCACACGGGCGAAGCAGGGACGGTCGCACAGGCGTTCCACCGTCAGATTGCGGATGGTGCCCTCCGTGGTGGTGGAACGGCAACTTTCAAAGGTGATGGGCGGCACGGGCGCAGAGGTGGGCGCAACGGTTTCCGTATCCCCTACCGGACCGGAGCCGCAGGAGCAGCTGCAATTACAGCCGCAGTTGCTGCCAGCCACCATGGCATAACTGGTGATGACCACTTCCTTGTCGTCCAGCTGTTCCTGCTGAAGGCAGCTGTCGTATACGCGCTTCACCTGTACGCATACCTTTTCCTGGAGACCATCCAAAGCGCTGCCGGAGATGACGCCGGGACAGGAGCAGGGATTGGCATTTTTGTAGCTGTAAAAGGACATTGGCAAGCCTCCTTTGATCAGTTCAGGGGGAAAACCGGAAGGGGTTTTCGCCGCCTTTCACTGATACGGTATGCCAGAGGCTTCCCGGGGTGCAGAAGTTCGTCAAAACATTTCATCCTGAAGAGCTGCTCCGCGCCCATCCCTTATACTCTTAATCATCAATGATCTCCACAGCGTCTGGAATGCTGGTGATCAACATAGCTGCTGTGTTGGACAGTTCGATGGTTTCTGTCAGCGGAAAAGAAACTTTGCCGGTCATACTGCTTTTGGGGCAGTGCACATTCATGGGAACATCCAAAATGCCCAGATTATCCGGCAGATTGCCAGCGAAAATGATGCTGCCGGCACTTACGCCGATCACCAGTCCATCATTGCTGATATAGGAAAGAAGCGATTCCCGAAAACCGGTCTTGTTGATCCTCTCCAGCAGATACGCTGTCGTTCCCCCGCACAAATAGACCACATCAAAGGGTTGCAATTCCTCAATGGACATGTTTCTGTGCAGATCGAACACCGTGATATTTTCCTTTGGAATACCACACTTCAGAAGATCATCCATACAGGCAGGCAATACATTGATCGCATCCGCATTGATAGCTGCCGTTGGAATAAAAAGAGCCTTGGTATCAACCGGCGGCTTGGCCAGCCAGCGCAAAAAAAGCTCCTGAATGGTTTTTGTTTCAATCCCGCAGGATGTAAGCATGAGTCTCATGTTTGCTTCCCTTTCGTAGTTCGTTTATCGAGAATAATGGATCAGTAAAGAACATCAATGCGCCATTGCCGCTGGTTTATAGGCAAGCCCATCCACCTGACACAGACAGTTTTCCCCCACAAATTCAGTCACCACCGTCATGCGGGCAGGGGCTCCGTTCTTGAAATAATCCCGGAACACATCCGCACCTTTGCGGAAGTCTTCCACATTACGGATATAGTAGGTGATCTGCACCATATTATCCAGAGACGCGCCTACGCTTTGAAGGGTCTGTTGCAGACTGTCCAGTGATGCGCGGGTTTGATAGGCCAGATCGTTTACCTCTTGTCCCCCGCCGTGATGCGCCAGAAAAATATAGTCTCCCGCTACCACACAGGAAGAACAGGTATCATCACCATAATGATTTGGCATTCGTTGAATCATTTTTACGCACCTCCATCAAGAACGTTCGTTCGTATTTATCATAATACGAACGTACGTTCTTGTCAAGTGGTGTGAGAATTAAATTCTTTTTTTCTTGAAAAACAAAACAGCTTGATGAAAACGCCGCAAAACGCGTATTTTCATCAAGCTGAACGTTTGCAAACATCAGCAAAAGCGGCTGACCACTTCTTCCAATGCGGCAAGACCATTTTGAAAACCGTTTCCATTGTTCATAACGATATCGGCAAGCCCTTCGTAAACAGGTTTGCGCTCGCTGAAAAGCGCATCCACTTCTTCCCGGCTCTTCTGTGCCAGCAACGGGCGTTTCTCTGCACGAAAGTTAGACATGATATCATCCAAGGGGCGATCGATGTACACGATAACGCCATGATTTTTCATCAAAATGCGGTTTTCAGCCCGCAGGCAGGTGCCTCCGCCGGTGGAGATAATACCGGGGGTGCTGCCAACCAGCTCCTGCAGGAGCCTTGTCTCGGCATCTCGGAAGGCCTGCTCCCCAAAGCGCTGGTACAGCTGCACTGTATCAAGCCCGGTCACTTCGGTCAGGTATACATCCATATCAAGATACGGAATTTGCAGCTTGCTGGCCACTCTGCGGCCAAGGGCGCTTTTTCCGCTACCGGGCATTCCAATCAGAAAGATATGCCGATCCATCCCGAAATCCTCCTTTGTGTGAGGCAGCTCCGCCTTACGGTCTTTGGGGTTCATGTGTGCTGCGAGCCAGTGTAAAACGGAAGATAGTCTCTTTATCATCCGGCACAAGAGCAATGCTTTGGTTGTGCATATGCATGATCTGCTGGCTGATGCTCAGACCCAGACCAGTTCCCTGCCCGGCTGTATGCGCTTTATCTGCTTTATAGAAGCGCTCGAAGATATGAAGCCGGTCTTCTTCGGGAATGGGCTGTCCATCGTTAGCGATATCCACTGCCACTGTACTATCATGCAACAAAGATGTACTGATTGTCAAGCACCCGTCCTGACCGATAAATTTGAGGGCATTATCCAATATATTGACTGCCACCTGAGAGATCCTGTCCTGATCGGCATGAACATAACAGGGCTCTACCTCAAATTCCATCTGAATATTCAGATTCTTTTGCTCAATATCCCCCATGCGGGCGATCAGCGTATGCCGCAAAAGCTCATTTACATCAAAGTCGGACCATTCCAGCTGTTCAACGCCGTTATCCATGCGGCTCAACTGCAAAAGATCGTTGATCAGACGTTTGAGACGATTGGTTTCATCATAAACGATCTGCAAATATTGGGGATGTTCCCCCTCCGGTATGGTCCCATCCAGAATGCCTTCCACAAAACCATGGATGCTGGTGATTGGCGAGCGCAGCTCGTGGCTTACATTGGAAACGAACTCCTTGCGCTTATTTTCGACTGTTTCCAGCTTTTGAGCCATTACATTGAATGCACCGGCAAGCTGCCGCACCTCGTTTACACCGGTCACCTCTGCCCGCGCATTGAGTTTGCCTCGGCTCATGTTCTCAGCTGCACCGGTAATAACGGTAAGCGGCTTTACGATGCCGCGGGTATACAATGTTGCACCGATCATGGCCACGATCGTAGCCAGAGCGATCCCCACACCGATCTGCAAAAGCAACCCTTGGTATTCTGCCCTGATCACCTGTGCGCTGGTATGAATGAGCACAGCGCCCTGCACACGGTTATCCTTCGTATAAGGAACAGCTACCGTCATAATAACGCCGCCAGCCGAGTTGACGATATTGGTACGCACTTCCTGCCCATTCATCACATCCAGCAAGAGATCGGATACATCTTCGCTATCCAGCGTTTCCAAGGCGTTATCGCTGTTTTTGGTAAGAAAGGCCAGGTTGTCCATCACGTGGCCGCTGCTATCCACGATCATGATATAGGCATGATAATCGTCGTACACACGCTTGGCTTTCCATTGCAGATACTGCATATCAGACGACTGTGTAAAGAAGAAGAAGTCTGTGCTGTAGGTACGAAGATTGGATGCCAAATAAGCAATATCGCGAGCCTGTGACAGCAGATTGGCCATGCGGCCCTCTGTCATAATACCTCGAATGGAAAGAGCGGAATACACAGCGCTGGCCAGCGCCACCAACAAGATGACGACCAGAAACAACGCAAGCAGGCGGCTGAACATATTCTGAAACATGAAACGTCATCGCCTCCGTTGTTTAGGGCTTGTATTCAAACTTATAGCCGACGCGGTAGACCGTATGGATCTTCCAGCCGTATTGTTCACAACCGGGCAGTTTTTCGCGCAGACGCTTGATGTGCACATCCACCGTGCGGCTATCGCCAAAGAAGTCGAATCCCCATACATGCTCCAACAATTGCGCACGGGTGAATACCTTGTTGGGCATGGAAGCCAGATAATACAGCACTTCCAGCTCCTTGGGGGGCATCTCTACCGGGTTGCCTTCGTAGGTGACCTCATACCGAGCAAGGCTTACGCTCAATTGAGGAAAGCGAATGGTATCATCCTTTTCTTCCTGCTTTGCATCCCCGCCCGGAGCGCGGCGAAGCACTGCCTTTACTCTAGCCACCAGTTCCTTGGTTTCGAAAGGTTTGGTAATATAATCATCCGCACCCAATTCCAGACCAAGCACTTTGTCAAAGGTCTCATCTTTTGCCGTAAGCATGATGACCGGTACACGGCTGCTTTTGCGTATCTCCTTCAGCACCTGCAAACCATCCAACCCGGGAAGCATCACATCCAGCAGCACCAAGGCAGGGGTTATGTTTGCAAACGCTTCCAATGCGGTATCGCCGCGGGCCGCTTCAACAACACCAAAACCTTCTTTTTCCAGATACAATCTGACCAAACGGCTGATGTTCGGGTCGTCATCCACCAGCAAGATCTGTTGTTCAGCCATAGATGTTTCCTCCTTGATCGTGCACTGTTACTTCAATGTGACCACGGTAACGCCTTGCTCGCCTTCGCCGTACATGCCATCCCGGAAGGTCTTTACATTCATGTGCTTACGCAAATGGCGCTGAATGCCCGTGCGCAGCACACCGGTGCCCTTGCCATGGATGATGCTCACTTCGTTAAGACCGGCAAGGGTCGCATCTGCCAGATAGATATCTACAGCAGCCAATGCTTCCTCCAAGGTTTGTCCCCGCACATCCACTTCCATGGATACGGTGCGGGTGGCTGCGCCGGTTTTGGTGCTTACTTTGCTTTGCTTGGGCTTGGGAGCTTCCACAAGCTTCAGCTGGGTAAGGTGCGCTTTCATTTTGAGAATGCCAGCCTGTATCTGCACTTCGCCGTTGCGGTCGGGCAGCGAAAGGATAGTTCCCTTGGTGCCCAAATGCACGATCTCCACCGTATCGCCAAGACGAACGCTCTTAGGCGGGGTAAAGTTGCTTTGACTGGCTTGACCAAGCCCTTCGCTCAAAGCATCGATGCCTTCCTCCATGCGCTTGCGAAGGTTTTGCACCTCATGTTCCGGCGTTTGCGCCTGCTTTTTAAGCGCCTTCAACTCGCTGATGATGCTGTCTGCCTCCCGGCGGGCCCCCTCCAAAATGTGCCTTGCCTCGTCCTTGGCTTTGCGGATACTCTTTTGGCGGCTTTCTTCCAACTCTTTGCGCAGTCTTTCGGCTTCATCACGCAGCTTAACGGTCTCCTTGCGGGTCTCCTCCGCCATCTCCCGTTCGCGCTCGGCGATCTGTCGGTGATACTCTGCGTTGGCGATCACATCTTCGAAACGGATGTCTTCCTGACTGAGCAGTTCTCTTGCATCGTCAATGAGCCGCTCCGGCAAGCCAAGCTTACGGGAGATCTCAAAAGCGTTGCTCTTGCCGGGAATACCAATGGACAGCCGGTAGGTGGGGCGCAAAGATTCCACGTCAAACTCCACACTGGCGTTTTCCACGCCCTCGGTACCAAGGGCGAAGGCCTTCAATTCGCTGTAGTGGGTGGTGGCCATGGTGCGAATGCGGCGCTTCAGCAGCTCTGTAAGAATACTGCGGGCCAGCGCTGCGCCTTCGGTGGGGTCGGTACCTGCGCCCAGCTCATCGAAGAGCACAAGGTCGTTATTGCTTACGTTGTCGATGATCCGGACGATGTTGGTCATATGCGCCGAGAAGGTGGACAAGGACTGTTCGATGGACTGCTCATCACCAATATCTGCATACACATGGTCGAATACCGCCAATTCAGTGCCCAGCGAAGCAGGCACATGCAGACCAGCCTGCGCCATAAGGGTAAACAGACCCACGGTTTTGAGCGTAACCGTTTTACCGCCGGTGTTGGGGCCAGTAATGATGAGAGAGGTAAAATCTTCGCCCAGCCACAAATTGCTGGGTACTACCTTTTCGGGATCGATGAGGGGATGGCGGCCTCTGACAATGCGGATGCGCCCCTCGTGATTGATCTTGGGCAGCACGCAGTACATCTCACGGGCCAACTGTCCCTTGGCAAAGACGAAATCCAGATGTGCCAAAATATCCAAGTTGGTCAAAAGCGCCTCTGCATACGGAGTGATACGGTCGGTAAGTGCTTTAAGGATACGGGCGATCTCCTGCTGTTCCTTGGCATGGTACTGCTTCAGGTCGTTACCCAGCTCCACCAGTGCAATGGGTTCGATAAAAAGGGTAGCACCGCTGGCGCTCTGGTCGTGTACCAGACCCGGCACATTTTGGCGGCATTCTGCCTTTACGGGGATGCAGTACCGGTCGCCGCGCATGGTGATGATGGTATCCTGCAGGTTCTTGGCAAAGCTGGTGGAACGGATCATCTGGTTCAGTTTTTCGCGCATGCGCTCGTTAGCAGAACGGATCTGCCGACGGATCTGGTACAGCTCGGAAGAAGCCCGGTCGGCGATCTCATCCTCGGCGATAATGGCATCGTTGATGTCGCTTTCCACGTTTTCCAGCACCGTCAGGCGGGAGGCCAAAGCGGTCAGCAAGGGGGTGTTATCCCTTTCCTTGCACAGGCTGCCCCGAGTAGAACGGGCAGCGCGCAAAAGCAGTGCTACATCCAGCAACGCTCTGGGGCTGAGGCTGGCACCCTTTTGGGCGATGGTGATGTATTCGGTCACATCGCTGAAACCCACCAAAGGATTGGAGCCGAGATAGGTGAGCAAAACGACCGCTTCCTCGGTCTCATCCAGCGAGCGGCGCACCTGTGCTTCGTCGGCGGTGGGCTTTAGTTCGCGGCAACGGGTCTTGCCGGTATCGGTCATGGCATACTGTGCCAGACGTTCGAGAATTTTGGGAAACTCCAAAACTCGGAGGGTACGTTCCAGTTCCATATAAGAAACTCCTTTCGGAAACAAACAAGTTATTCGATCCCACGCCGCCAGTGCCCGGAGGTGCTTCCTTCCGGTCTTTCAGACGGCATCCCATCCCGAACACCAGCAAAGCTGCGGGTAATGGCCGCCTGCTCGGCAAGGGACTCGGTGGTAAAGTGCAAAAGCAGATTGGCACCGAGACGGCGCCGCTGGGCATCGTATTGGCGCAGATCAGTGGGCAGCGCTCCCAGTACCCGTAGTATGCAGCCTTCTTCAAAAACTGTGCGCTGCATCGGGAAGCGGAAATTCTTCTGGTCTGTCAGCACGGCATCTTTCTGACCGCATGCCATACCTTTTTCATAACACAGGCGGCAATTCTGCCTACCTGCGGTAAGCCCTTGAGCAGCACGCTCCGGGCAATGGTTTAGCAGCATAAGGATCTCTCTGCCGTAAACCTTGAGCCATGGGATACCGGGCAGCGGCATGAGCTGCATTTGCTCATCGGCGCTCCATTCAGGCCATAGGTGGTAGTTTTGCACCTTGCCGGAGCAGATGGTCTGAAGCGAGCGGCGGTTGGTAACGGGAATATCCGCCCCTGCCCAAACAGGCAGATCTTTCACCGTGTCCAGCTGCCCCACGCAACCTGCCACCACGCCTGCCAGCTTGTGACGGGCATTGTGGATACAGGCCAGCGCCGATTCCAGCGATGATTGGCTCATTTGCGGTTGGAGCTGCACCCAGCAGCCATGGGGCAGGCTGTGCAGCGCTGCACTCAATGCCTGAGGGCGTACATCCAGCGGCTCATAAATGAGCACATCTGCGCCGCTTTGGCGAAGCATCTCCCCCGCTTCCGGGTCGCTGAACACTACGGCAAGGCGATCGGCCTGCGAGCTATCGGCTTCGATAGGCTCTTGGATAAACACTGGCGGCTCTTTGCGCAAGCGATGGGTATCGGTACGCCCTGCCTTTTCAAAGGCTGAAATGCGCTTTTGAATGAGTGCCTCCACGGCTTTGCGCCTCAGTTCGTTTAAGACGGCTACTGGCAAAAATACGCCTTCATCCATGTCGATCTGTATATCCTGCCGGCCATGGACGGCAAACGGCGTTTCGCCAAGCTTTTCCAGCTGGCGGGCTGCATCATCCGGGCTGGCGGCTCTCTTTTGCGCTGCCTCGACCGTCTCCCCTTCCACCCAAGCAGAAACTGTGCCATCGGAAAGAGTCAGTTTCATGGGCTGATGGAGATGGAATTCTGCTTCCATAGTAACAAACAACGGCTTGGGGCCGTGTTCTCTTGCCGCCTCCAACTGCTTGGCGTCGGAAAGCCGGGCAACGGCACAGCCAGCTTCCGCATGCAGACCGGGGCGCAGGCGAAGGGTCGCAGTGCTGCCTGCAGGCATATCATGGCCAGAATAACGCAGATCTGCATCCTGACGGCCTCGCAGCTGCAGACTGTCTCCATCGTGAAGCGCTTGGGTAAGACGAATGGTCGCCAGCTGTCCCTTGCAGCCGGTCACGGTGCCCAGAGGCACACCTTCATGGCTCACTCTGGCCGCAGCGCACAGATCGGCATCCTCTGCCCCAAAAGCATGCCCGCGGGTAAAGCCGCCTCGGTTAAAAATCTGCAAAAGTTCCTGCATAGGGGCAGGATCCTTCGGGTCGAAGCTGCCATCTGCGATCTGATCCAGCGCCTTGCGGTAAACGCCGGCGACCACTGAAACATATTCCGGACTTTTCAGACGGCCTTCTACCTTGAGGGAACGTATCCCCGCCTCTACAAAGGCAGGCAGATGCTCGAGGGTGCAAAGATCCCGCAAGGAAAGCAGCGCACCTTTGCGGTCGCCCATGCGCAACTGCAATCTGCAAGGCTGTGCACAGCGTCCACGGTTGCCGCTGCGCCCGCCAGCCATGGAGCTCATCAGGCAGCGACCGCTTACGCCGGAACAAAGCGCACCGTGTGCGAAGACCTCTGTTTCGATGCCGGTCGCCACTACCTTGCGAATATCCTCAAGGGAACATTCCCGTGCTAAAACCGCACGAGTAAAGCCAAAACGACGGGCAAAAGCGGCATCCGCTGCGTTGGAAAGCCCCATCTGGGTGCTGGCATGCAGCGCCAAGTCGGGAAAACCATCCCGTACCATCGCTGCCACGCCCAAGTCTTGAACGATAACGGCATCCGCATGGCAGGCCTGGATGGCAGAAAGCGCAGCCTGCACGGCTTCCATTTCGTTTTCTTTTATGAGCGTATTCACCGTCACGTGCACACGGGTATGGTACAGGTGGGCATACGCCACGGCTTGGCTAAGGGTCTCGTCGTCAAAATTGACGGCGGAGGCACGTGCGCCAAATGCTTTATAGCCCAGATATACCGCATCGGCACCTGCATCCACAGCTGCCTTGAGCGCAGCCATATTCCCTGCCGGGCACAGCAGTTCTGGCAGTACCATTGGTGACATACGATCGCTCACTTTCCAAAAAAGCGGGGCGGGAGAACCACGTTCTCCACGCCGCCGCTGTGCTGCTTCTTAAACATGGGTCGAATGCCGCAAGCGGAACAAAAGATCAGCTTACAGCTTGTTGAAGGGATATTCCACACCGTTGGTCTCTACACGGATGGAAGCGATGACCTGAGGCTCGATGGGACGGTCGCGCATGGTGCGCTGCGCCACGATGCCTTCAGCTACTTCGTAGCCGGTGGTCACTTTGCCAAAGGCGGCATACTCACCATCCAGATGGGGGCTGGTGCTGGTCATGATGAAAAACTGGGAACCAGCGCTATCACGCATCATGCTGCGGGCCATGCTCAGCACGCCGGGGGTATGCTTGAGGGGATTGGCGATACCGTTGTTGGCAAACTCACCCTTGATGCGGTAGCCGGGGCCGCCCATGCCGGTGCCATTGGGGCAGCCGCCCTGGATCATAAACCCGGGAATGCAGCGGTGGAAAATAAGACCATCGTAAAAACCTTTGTTAGCAAGGGAAATAAAGTTGCCAACGCTCTGGGGAGCAATATCGGGGTAGAGTTCGCCCTGCATAACGCCGCCGTTTTCCATGGTAATGGTGAAAATAGGATTAGCCATGATCGAGAAACCTTCTTTCCTTCAGGAATTTTCTATGTCAGTCTCAAAAGAGAGGGCTGAGTCGCTTTCGTCGCCAAGGATGACTTGGTGGATGGTGCTTTCGGGTATGGGACAGGTTTCAAAGGGGTAGTCTTTACCGCGTGTATCCACACGGATGTGCTTAACAACGTGGCGCACCATGGGAACGCCCTTATCGCCTATCTTCGTATCGCTGAATTTATCTGCCAGATACATGCCTTCCAGCACCTGACCAAACATTGCATATGCGCCTTGCAGCATGCGCAGGGTGCGGGAATCGCCTGCCAAAACGATAAAGAAGCCGGAGTTGCCCGAATCGTAATGGGTGGCGTGAAAGTGGCACAAACTGCCGGTACACACCACGCCCTTGTTGTAGGCGCAGCCATTCAGCTCGCATTCTGCCTTGATGCCATAGGACAGTTCATTTTCGGGCTGGTCGATGAGAAGCACTCTGCCCGGGGAAATGAGGCAGATCTCGGAGCCATCGTAAAAACCTGAATTGGCCAGATGGATAAAATGCCCCACAGTGTTCGGTGCCAGACCGGGATACAGCTCTCCTTTGATACGGAAGGAATTTTCAAACAGGATCTCGAACAACGGTAAAACCGGTTCCTTACTGATCGTTCTTCTGGCCATCCGTCGCCCCTCCTGCTTAAGGTATTTGCACAGCACCATTATAACCGTTTTTTCTTTTTATTGCAATACTTTGCGCCCTATCCTATGCAAGTGCGCTTGCACCTTTTGAGCGGATACGGTATGATAATGCTGAGTTTTCTTGAAAGGGTCGCATACATGAAGATCATCGCTTACATTCGCAATGCCTTTCCCACCAAATTCGGTCTGCCCAGACAAAGCGGATTGGTGCAGGAATTGGTCTCGACCATCGTTTTTGAACCCGAATACCGAAACCCGGATGCACTGCGCGGGCTTGATGGCTATTCGCACCTATGGCTGCTGTGGCAGTTTCACAAAGCCCAAAGAGAGGAATGGTCGCCCACTGTTCGGCCGCCTCGTTTGGGCGGCAATGTGCGCATGGGCGTATTTGCCACCCGCTCCCCTTTTCGACCCAACCCCATCGGGCTGAGCTGTGTAAAGCTGGAAGCGATCGAGCGGACACCAGACCGGGGAACCGTGCTTATCGTAAGCGGCGCCGATCTGATGGACGGTACCCCTATTTATGATATCAAGCCCTATTTGCCCTATGTGGACAGCATCCCCAATGCACGGGGCGGGTTTGCCGCCCAGCATGAAGATGACCATGTGGAGGTGGTTTTTCCCGAAGAGTGGTTGCAAAAGGTTCCTGCACAGCTGCAAAACGGTTTGGTGGGCGTGCTTGGGCAGGATCCCAGACCTGCATACCAAAACGATCCTGATCGGGTATACGGTTTTGCCTATGCTGGGATGGACATTCGTTTTACCGTTAAGGACGGTGTTTTGACCGTATGCGGTGTTGAGGTAGCGAGATAACCGCTTTTTCAGGTTTTTTTCTGCATTTTTTGTTCGGATTTGTATTTTCACTTGCCTTTTTAGCTACCATCTTGTACAATAGATAAGCCGTGTGCGTGATGACGGCTGAGTCCTGTGCGATTTCAATGCGTGAACCCTGTCAGGTCCGGAAGGAAGCAGCAGTAAGCGTGGTTGGGATGTGCTGCGGGGTCGCTCAGCCCGAACGTACACGGTTTTTACAAAAAGACCACCAATGCTGAGGAGGATGTCGCATGAATTATCGCCACGTGCTGGAGCAGGATCCCGAGCTTTTTCGGGCAATGACCGATGAGGTGGAGCGTCAGCGCCAACACATCGAACTGATCGCGTCCGAAAACTTTGTTACCCCCGCCGTTATGGAAGCCATGGGTTCTCCGTTGACCAACAAATATGCCGAGGGTTACCCGGGCAAGCGTTATTACGGCGGCTGCCAGTACGTAGACGTAGTGGAGGATCTGGCTCGTGAGCGTGCCAAGAAACTCTTCGGCGCCGAACATGCCAACGTGCAGCCTCACAGCGGTGCACAGGCCAATACCGCCGTTTATTTTGCCATGTTGAACCCCGGCGATACCGTGCTGGGCATGAACCTGAGCCACGGCGGCCACCTGACCCACGGCAGCCCTGTTAACATCAGCGGCAAGTATTTCAACTTTGTACCCTACGGCGTGGATGAGAAGACCGGCACCATCGACCACGATGTGGTCGCCAGCCTTGCCAAGGAACACCAGCCCAAGCTGATCGTGGCCGGTGCCTCCGCTTATCCCCGTGCCATCGATTTTGCCAAGCTGCGTGAGATCGCCGACAGCGTAAATGCCATGCTGATGGTCGATATGGTTTATATTGCCGGTCTCATCGCCGCCGATTGCCACCAGAACCCTGTTCCCTACGCCGATTTTGTTACCACCACCACCCACAAGACCCTGCGCGGTCCCCGCGGCGGTATGATCCTGTGCAAGGAACAGTATGCCAAGGCCATCGATAAGGCCATCTTCCCCGGCACGCAGGGTGGCCCCCTGATGCATGTGATCGCTGCCAAGGCCGTTTGCTTCCAAGAAGCCCTCAGCCCTGCATTCAAGGCTTATCAGCAGCAGATCGTAAAGAACGCCAAGGCGCTGGAGAATGCCTTCCGTGCCCAGAACATCGAGATGGTCTCCGGCGGTACCGACAACCACCTGATCTTGCTGGATCTGACCAAGACCGGCCGTACTGGCAAAGAGCTGGAAGGCCTGCTGGGTCTGTGCAACATCACCGTTAACAAGAACACCATCCCCGGCGAGACCCTGAGCCCCTTCGTGACCAGCGGCGTGCGTGTAGGTACCCCCGCTGTTACCACTCGCGGCATGGTGGAAAGTGATATGGAGCTGATCGCCGGTTTCTTCCGCCGGGTCATCGAAGGTGGCGAGGAAGCCTGCCCCGCCGTAAAGGCCGAGGTCGTGGAAATGATGAAGCGCTTCCCCCTCTACGAAAGCTATCCCAATGACTGATCAAAAACTGACTGCATACACCAAGGGCGTTCTTGGGGAGGATGCAGCCTGCAAATACCTGCAAAACAAAGGAATGGTACTGCTTGAGAAGCGGTACCATTCTCCTTATGGTGAGATCGATCTGGTAATGCAGGACGGCAATACCTTGGTGCTTGTAGAAGTAAAGATGCGGCGAAATGCTTCCATAGAAGCTTGCTCCTATGCCATTACGCCAAAAAAGCAGCAGCGCCTCTGTATGACGGCACGCTGCTATCTGGCAGAGCATCCCATAGATGCCCCCGTGCGTTTTGATGCTCTGCTCATAGCCCGTGATGAGATCCTGCATATCATCAATGCCTTTGAAGGAAGTGAATGGTGACCATGCTCAAAGTGTTCTTTCCCCCAGAGGTTGCAGATGAGAAGATCCGCTTTGCTGTGATCGTGACAAAAAGTAGCGGCAAATGGCTTTTTGTGCGACACCAAGCACGCACCACGCTGGAATGTCCCGGCGGTCATCGGGAAGCAGGCGAAACGCCTGAGCAAGCTGCCCGTCGAGAACTGTGGGAGGAAACCGGTGCAGTCGATTATCATCTAACACTGATCGGTGCTTACGGCGTAAAAGAAGACAACGAAGAACAAGAGGCGCCCGAGAGCTTCGGTATGCTGTACAGAGCCGACGTCTATTCCCTTGGCGAGATCCCCAAAGGCAGCGAGATCGCCGAAACCGTTTTGCTGGATACCCTGCCGGAAAATTGGACCTACCCCCAGATCCAACCCATTCTGCTGGCAAAAGCGTGGTCTGGTCTTGTTGAGCATTCCTATACCAAGCAAGCAACAGAAGGTGAAGCACGATGAAAATAGTATCTGCCTATGTAATGGACAAAGACGGTTTGCGTTTTCGAAGCGAGGATGCTGCACAGCTAAACCAGCTGAACTTCTCCTTTGCCCTTATCAGAGATGGCGCGCTCACTGGTGAACACTGGCGATCCATTGATGCGTACAAGGCATACATTGCCGAACACCCCCATATACTGCCGGTGCTGTCGGTCGGCGGCTGGGGTGCGGATGGATTTTCACAGGCAGCCGCAACCGAACACGGACGGCAGCTTTTTGTAGACAGCGCCATAGAGCTGATGCAGACCCACGGCTTTCTGGGGCTGGATATCGATTGGGAATACCCCGGTTCCTCTGCGGGCGGCATAGCCTCCTCGCCAGATGATCGGGAGAACTTTACACGATTGATGCAAGCGCTTCGCGCCGGGCTTGATCGCTTGACGAAACAAGACAAACGCAAGCGATTGTTGGCTTGCGCATTGGGGGCCTCGTCTTCACTGGTCGAGAATATCGATTGCTATGCGATCGGTCATATAGCAAATCAAATCAACTTAATGACCTACGATATGTATCGCCCCTACCAAACCTGTCACCATACTGCTTTGTATGCAAACCATGCCCATCGTTCGTTTAGCGCTGATGAAGCCGTACAATGCTACACAGCAGCTGGTCTGCCTGCTGAAAAGATCATGCTTGGCTGTGCTATGTATGGTCGTGTTTATGAGTTGACTTCTGTTAATGACAAACCGCTCTATGCTGCTTCGCCAAGTACAGGTACACAAACCATTGCTTACCATGCACTGCTCAACGATCCCAGTTATCGCTTCTATTTTGATGAAGAGGCCAAGGCTTCCTATGCCCTGAGCAAACAAAGCTTTGTTTCCTGCGATACAGCGCAGAGCATCGCCTGCAAACGAGACTATGTGCAAGCGAAGGGTTTGATGGGCTTAATGTGCTGGGAATACAGCAGCGATGCAGAGGGAGCGTTGCTTCGTGCAATGCACGGTGCATCCGAGACCGCTAAGTAAAATATGTTACGCCAATACATACGAACCCCCCGCAGAAATCTGCGGGGGGTTTCAGACTGTCGAGAAACCCAGTTTTCGCACGAGCGAGAACTGGGTTTTTGCAAATAGCAAAGATAACGAACCAAAAAC
>JAZSRK010000073.1:0-30173 GCA_045538465.1 Candidatus Limiplasma sp.
CCTGCTGATTACAAATCAGCTGCTCTGCCAATTGAGCTACACCGGCGCAGCTCAGGCTGAGTAATGGCGACCCGGAAGGGGCTCGAACCCTCGACCTCTAGCGTGACAGGCTAGCGCTCTAACCAACTGAGCTACCGGGCCGTAAGCTGGTGGGCCTTCAGGGACTCGAACCCGGGACCAACCGGTTATGAGCCGGCCGCTCTGACCAACTGAGCTAAAGGCCCATAATAAATGGGGAAAATGGTGACTCCTAGGGGATTCGAACCCCTGTAGCCGCCGTGAAAGGGCGGTGTCTTAACCACTTGACCAAGGAGCCACGATGAAGTTTGTGCTGGGTTATATGGTCGGGGTGAAGGGATTCGAACCCCCGGCCCCATGCTCCCAAAGCACGTGCGCTACCAGACTGCGCTACACCCCGTTCGTGTCGCGCCCACTCAGGCGACGCTGATAATAATACCCGAAACCCGGATTTTTGTCAACACTTTTTTTCAGAAATCCAAAACTTTTTTGCAAACGGTTTCAGCCAACGGTTTTACGGGTATCATTGAGGCGGGTAGGATCCAACCTTGGAGCATGAAAAGCAGCGCATTGGCTGTGGCGGCCAGTGCTAGTACCCATTCCCTGTGCAAAAGCGGTCATCCGCAGCCACGACCACTGGTCATAGTGGTGCGAACAGCGAGCACACCCCAGATATAGTGTGTTATAACTTTCACATACACCAGTTGTGTATATGGAAAACCCACTCTCCCCCCACCGAAACCTCCACGAAACCATTGTGGCTACTACACTTTGTGGTTTTCCACATCTTGTGGTTAAATGGCGTTTTTCAACTATTTAACACTAAATATTGTGTTTTGCATCTTGACATCCCCCGTTTACCCACCTATAATAAAAAAGCTCGCTTAAAGCGGGTAAGGGTCGTTATGCGAACGATGCCTTTCCTTACTCTACTTATCTATTCTCCAATTACCATTATCGATACAAAGGAGCCGGATACCATGATTACCACCATTACCAAGCGCGACGGACGTGTTGTGCCCTTCGAACGGGAGAAGATCGAGCAGGCGATCGAAAAAGCCTTTATGGCCAGCGGTAGCCGCAAGAGCACCGATACCGCCAAGGAACTGGCGCAGCTGGTCGTGGATACCATCGAACGGGACGAGACCGTGGAATCCTCCCCCTCTGTGGAGCAGGTGCAGGATACCGTTGAAAAAGTGCTGATCGAGAAGGGCTTTGTGCGCTCTGCCAAAGCCTACATCCTCTACCGTGCCGAGCGCAGCCGGGTGCGCGAAATGAACACCCGCCTGATGAAGGTGTTTGAGGACATTACCTATAAAGATGCTGTTGACAGCGACATCAAGCGTGAAAATGCCAACATCAACGGCGATACCGCCATGGGCAGCATGCTCAAGTTCGGCAGCGAGGGCGCAAAGCAATTCTACAATATGTATGTGCTGGATCCCCGCTTCTCCAAGGCTCACAGCGAAGGCGATATCCACATCCACGATCTGGACTTCTACACCCTGACCACCACCTGCTGCCAGATCGACCTTTTGGATCTGTTTGCTGGCGGCTTCTCCACCGGTCACGGTGTGCTCCGCGAGCCCAACGACATCTACAGCTACTCTGCGCTGGCTTGCATCGCCATTCAGGCCAACCAGAACGACCAGCACGGCGGCCAGAGCGTGGTCAATTTCGACTACGGCATGGCTCCCGGCGTACAGAAGACCTATTTCAAGCGCTTCCGCGACAACCTGAGCCGCTCCATGGAGCTTTTGGGCGGTATGGAAGATGCTGCCGACAAGGCTCGTGAGATCCTTGCTCAGTTGGAAGAAGAAGGACTTGGTCAGCCCCATCTGGCCGAAGATGCTGCCTACGACGCAGCCCTCTGCCAGAAGCTGATCGCTGCCATGAGCTGCGACGAAGCCACCGCCAACAAGGTGATCGACTTTGTACGCTCCCACGCCCATGCAGAGACCGACAAGGCCACCTATCAGGCCATGGAAGCCCTCATCCACAACCTGAACACCATGAACAGCCGTGCTGGTGCGCAGGTGCCCTTCTCCTCCATCAACTATGGTATGGATACCTCCCCCGAGGGCCGCATGGTGATGCGCAACGTGCTGTTGGCCACCGAAGCGGGCCTTGGCAACGGCGAAACGCCCATCTTCCCCATCCAGATCTTCCGCGTGAAGGAAGGCGTCAGCTTCAACCCTGGCGACCCCAACTACGACCTGTACCGTCTGGCCATCCGCACCAGCGCCAAGCGCCTGTTCCCCAATTTCAGCTTCGTGGATGCTCCCTTCAACCTGCAGTATTACAAGGAAGGCCACCCCGAGACCGAGATCGCTTACATGGGTTGCCGTACCCGTGTAATGGGCAACATTTACGACCGCAGCCGTGAAGTGGCTCCCCGCCGCGGCAACCTGAGCTTCACTTCCATCAACCTACCCCGCATCGCCATCAAGGCCAAGGGCGATATCGGCTGGTTCTTTGAGGAACTGGAACGCACCATGGATCTGGTGCGCGACCAGCTGCTGGAACGTCTGGAGATCATCTCCAAGAAGAAAGTACGCAACTTCCCCTTCCTGATGGGCGAGGGCGTATGGATCGACAGCGAAAACTTGGATTGGGACGACAGCGTTGCCGAAGTGCTCAAGCACGGCACCCTGTCCATCGGCTTTATCGGTCTGGCTGAAACGCTGAAGGCGCTTCGCGGTGCTCACCACGGCGAGGATCCCAACAGCCAGAATTTGGGTCTGGAGATCGTAGGCGCCATTCGCAAGTACTGCGATGAGACCAGCCAGAAGTACCAGCTCAACTTTACCTGCCTTGCCACCCCCGCCGAGGGCCTCAGCGGCCGCTTCGTGCGCATCGACAAGGAAAAGTTCGGCATCATCGAAGGCATCACCGACCGGGATTACTACACCAACTCCTTCCACGTGCCGGTGTACTACCCCATCAACGCCTTTGAAAAAATCCGTCTGGAAGCTCCCTACCACGCCCTCACCAACGCCGGTCACATCTCCTATATCGAAATGGACGGCGACCCCACCAAGAATCTGGATGCCTTTGAAAAGGTGGTTCGCCACATGCACGATCAGGGCATCGGCTACGGCAGCATCAACCACCCCGTAGACCGCGACCCGGATTGCGGCTACAACGGCATTATCGGCGATACCTGCCCCAAGTGCGGCCGTACCGAGGAAGAAGGCCACGCCTTCGACCGCATCCGCCGCATTACCGGCTACTTGGTAGGCAACCTGAGCCGCTTTAACAACGCCAAGCGCAAGGAAGAAAGCGAGCGCGTGAAGCACACCATCTAAAACCCACAATCATTACCACATTTGAAAACGCCTCTTTCTGTGAACAATGCTTCTTGAGCACAACACAGAAAGAGGCGTTTTGATGTTTCGTCCAAACCGCACCGCCGCCCGCAAACTGACCGGCTGGCTTTTGTCCATCCTATTGATGGCTGTTCATTTTTCCCCGCAGGCCGCTTTGCTGCGCACCCTGCCGGATACCCTCTCCATCGCTACCGGGCAGCAGCTGAACCTGCCCTCCGCCTATCCGCTTACGATCCAACTGCAAGGGGGCTCTCTGCCTGCTGATGCCAACAGCGCCGAAACGTTGGCTGAGCCGCAAGCCATCACCGCCACGGTAAGCCTGTTTGGTCTGCTGCCCATTCGGCAAGTGGAGATCGACATACGGGATGATCTGCTTCTCTACCCGGGCGGGCAAGCGGTGGGCGTTGCGCTGCATACCGCAGGCGTACTGGTCGTCGGCACCAGTGATCTTTCGGGCGCTTCCAGCCCCGCAAGGCTGGCAGGGCTCAAGCCCGGCGACCTGATCACCCAGATCTCAGGCAAGGCCGTATCGGATACCGACACCCTCACCCAACAAGTGGAAGCCTGTGCAGGCCGACCCCTGCCCCTAACGGTGCAGCGGGGCGCAAGCACCCTTTCCCTCACCCTGACCCCATGCAAGGACGAAGCCTCCGGCAAGTACCGCATCGGCGCATGGGTGCGGGACAGCACCGCAGGTGTGGGCACCCTGTCCTTCTACGGCGAAGTGGAACCGGGGCAGGGGCTGCGCTATGGCGCTCTGGGGCATGCCATTACCGATGCGGATACCCAGCAGGTGCTCACCATCGGTCACGGCGAGATCATGACTGCCGATGTGGTGGATGTGCGCAAAGGGCAGGCCGGGAACCCCGGCGAGCTGAAAGGCAGCTTTTTGGGCGAGCAGCACATCATCGGCGGCATTCGCATCAATAACCGTTTTGGCATCTATGGCTCCATCACCGAAGCACCAGTGCATCCCCTCTACCCGGATGGGCTGCCCATCGGGCGCAAGGATGCGGTGCACACCGGTGCCGCTACCATCCTTTGCACCGTAGAAGGCGATCAGATGCGGGAATACGATGTGGAGATCGTGGAAGTGAACCGCCAGAGCCAACCTGCCCAGCGCAGCATGGTGGTAAAGGTGGTGGATGAAGCGTTGCTGAAAGCTACCGGCGGCATTGTGCAGGGCATGAGCGGCAGCCCCATCATTCAGGATGGGCGGCTGATCGGTGCGGTGACGCATGTGTTTGTGAATGACCCTACCATGGGGTATGGCCTCTATATAGAATGGATGTTAGCGCAAGAATAACCACCCACTAAGCAAAAACCTTGCTCCCGTTTTCTGTTTATGCTATAGTACCCCATAAAGGAGGTTCTTTGCCATGAACAGAAAACAGATCATCACAGAGCTCACCAAGCTTTTCGAGAATGCTCCGTTCTCTTGGACAGTCTGCGGCGGATATGCACTGGACCTGTTTTTGGATCAGGATACCCGCACCCATGGCGATATTGACATCTGCCTGTTGGAGCAAGACAGAACAGCCGCCTTGCAGCATATGCTGAACCACGGATGGCAGGTATATGAATTTCGTGGGCAAGGAAAAGTGCGCCCTTTGAATCATGCTGCCGTAAGCGAAGCCGGGCACAATCTTATGTGCGTAAAGGATGATTGCGATTTGGTGAAGTTTTACCCTTGCGAAGAAGAGGGGATTTTCTATCATCAGTTTTTCCACACAGGCCTACAGAAGTTGAACTATCTTGAGTTTCTCTTTAGTACCGCAGATGGCGCACAGCTTCTGATCAACCAGCAAGCCAAATTGCAACGTGAGCTATCCAAAGCCTTTCTCGTAAAGGATGACATCCCTTATTTAGCCCCGGAGATCGCCCTGCTATACAAAGCCTCCGATGCTGATCGCGCTGAAAACCAACAAGATTTCCAAGTGACATATCCCCATTTGAACAGCGAGCAACAGGCATGGTTTGGGCACGTCTTGAAAGCGTTGTATCCCAGCGGTCATCCGTGGTTGTAGGCGCAGGAGTAGTCACCATTCAAACCATTACTAGGTTAGTAATACTTTTCCAAGTTTTTTACCCATCGAAACAAAAAAGCATGGAGAGCTCCACGCTTTTTTGTTTCGATATTTTCTATCATTCTTCAATCATCGGTCAAGCTGACATTTTCTTCATCTTGTTCATATTCTTCAATCATGCTGAACAGTTCCTTATCACCTGCAATGATTTTCTGTACATCTTTATAATCCAAAATCAATAAAAACCATTCAAATGCTTCCTGCTTATCGCCACTCGCGAGAAGTTCCTTGGCTTGAACGTATCGAACCTCATTTAGCATTTCGGTTGCATTTTTGTAATCATCAGCATTGCTGAAGGCTTCAAATGCATCCTGATAATTCTTTTTGTCTAAATAGGCAACGCCGGTCTGATACCAGCATTCCTTCAACACTTCTTCCCTTCCGTCATAATTACAGTTTTCCAAAACCTCGATTGCTTCGCAATACTGGCCGACTTTTTTCAATTCATTTGCTTTACAAAAACGGCATTCATCTATCCTCTTTGCAGAATCATCAAAAGACGAAATCTCCTCGAAGATGCTGATAGCCTCATCATACTTTTTTTGCTTCATGGCAGCCATTGCACTACGATATCTGGGACGCATGGCTGTTTCATCATTGGACGTACGTAATGCACGAATATCTTCTGTAATCTGACCAAATGCATACAGAAACATGGAAGAAAGCCACGACGACAAAGAACCAGCAATGAGTACAACAAAACCAATACCGATCGTAGACTGGTACCAACTGTTGTTACTCCACAAAACAATAGCACCAATAACACTACCAACGATGCCAAGCCAGCATAACACTTTAGAAAAACTTTTAATTTTGCCACCCACATTCTCAAACATGTCCATTCGCCCCTTTGTTTGTATTCGATTTAAGGTATTCAAAAATGAATATAGTTTATAATAGCAAAAACGAATACACTTGTAAAGGGGGTGTTATGAGTGGCTAAGTTTACCATACACAAGCAAGAAAAAGAAGTAATCTCTATGCGAATTCCCTTAGATATTCTCAAACAACTGGATGATATGGCGTCCGAGAATCATATTAGTCGCAATGAGCTAATCAACCAAATGATTCTCTTTTCTCTTGAGCATTTGGATAAGAATGAAGATTCAGACTAAACCGCCACGAGTTATTTTTCTCGTCAGGCGGTTTTCATTATGTTTTTCTTTCGCAACTCTCATCGTAGCGATCCCATTCGCTTGCCAAACATCAATCACCGTTCTATAATCAAAGCACCAAGTCACGCAGCACTTTTAACAACACACAAAGGAGCACCCACCATGCAGAAATCCATCCGCAAACACCCTTTTGCCTTCATACACGCACTGGCCTGGCTGGGGCTGGGGCTTACCATGGCCTATGTGGCACGGCACATAGATGATGCCTACGAACAAGTGCCGCTGGCAGATGCCGCCGTCATCTTCGGCACGCTTTGCGCTGTGCTCATTCCCGTAACGATGATCGCAGGCATCATCGCATTGCTGGTACGCAGAAAAGGCGCAGATGTACGAAAGGAGAAGACCTTTCTGCAAAAGGTATGCTACGATCATCTGCGCACAGACCAAAAGGCCAAGCGCGCCCATGATACCTTGCTATGTTTTGCCGCCGGTCTGATCCTGCTGCCCTTTGTCTTGGTCGCTGTTTTTCCCTCGTTGATCGACTATACCGCCGCCCTTCTTTTCTGCACCATCGGCGTGATCGTCTGGCTGTGGGTGATGAATGCAGAAATGCCAAAGGCTCGCTTGACCAAGGTGCAACCCGACGAGTTTTGTTTCCAGATCACCCCCGGTATGACGGATACCCAGTTTGAAACGCTGAAAAAAGAGGGTTCGCTTTATGGCATTCCCAAGCATTTATGGAACGGGCGCAAAGTGTACCTGTACAACATGCTTTTAAAAGATAAACTGATCAGCGAGCACACCGCCATTCCCTGCTACGATCTGCCCCTTGATCAAATGCGGCAAAGATTGCAGCTGCCTGCCGAGGGAGAGAAAGATGAAGAAGTGATCTGGGTACATCTAAAACCCTTCTTTCCCAGCGAGAGCAGTTCAAGCACGGTGGCGATCGCATCGCTGTTCACCTATCGCTTCGCCGATCTGCTGCGCAGCCGCTATGAGCACAACACTTCCACCGACGCTGCCGATTACGACCATCACAGCTCTCAGATCCAGCTGGACATGACCGCAGAGGCACAGCTCCTGTTCAGCGAAGGCAGACCCTATCTTTTCTGCCCCCAAACCTACAGTCTGGCCGACGATGATGATAAGCTCTATCTGGGCTGTATGCTGCAGATCGATGGTGCACATCTGGAGCGGGTGATGTACGACCATTTCAACACATGGACGGATCCGGAGGCTTCCACCAAGTACGACCTGAGCCCGGAAGAACGGGATACCTTCTACCGCTTGATGCGGGAAGGCGTGTTAGATTACACTGTGGAGACCCTCGACTACCACCCCTTCGAAGACATGCTGGCCATCAGCATTTGGGGCGAGCCCGTTGAGGATGGTCAAGGGCAAGTCTTCTTTACTGATGATGGCACTGGATATGCGATCATTCTCCGCTACAGCCGCCTTACATGGCACTGGATGGCGACTGTTGATATGGATTGATGAGGAAATGAGACGAGCATCTGGCAAAAACGCCGGATGCTCGCAGGATGTCGAAAAAGTGCAGGGTGCAGGGAGCTCAGCTCCCTGCCGGGTGTGGGCAGAGCCCACAAACCTTACGCCGCAGCGTTTAAAGCAAGCACAGCGAGCGCCGCAGGCGCAAGATGTGCGACTTGGAGCAACTTGCAGGGGGTTCTCAACAGGCTACGAGCATCTGGCAAAAATGCCGGATGCTCGTTTGCGTATTGGAATGATCTGCTTGGTGATGACGGGGCTTGATGCCCTGCCAGCCTCTTGAAATGAGCCAGCTACGATGTTTGATGAGCTTGGCTTTCGCTTTGGGTAAGATGACTGAGAGAAGTTCTTTATCATTCTTGCCACTCCGTTTGAATGAGATGACTGAGAGAAGCCTTTCTACTTTCTTGCCTCTCCCTTTGGGAGAGGTGGCTGAGCGCAGCGAAGCCGGAGAGGGCTCTGCGGCGAACCCCTCTCAGTCAGGCTTCGCCTGACAGCTCTCCCAAAGGGAGAGCCAAGGGTGTCGGGAATCCCCGGGAGGGGTCGGAGTGTACAAGCGGCACCGTAGCCAGATCGCTCAAGGAACGCTCCCCTTACCCCCGTGCTTCCATCTCCACGATACGCCAGCTTTCGCCGAACAACTGGCAGAAGCTTTCCTCGCCGGTTTCCACAAAGCCTGCTGCTTTGTAGCAACCATAAGCAGGCTGATTATGGTCAAACACCCCTAGGGTGACCCGCTCT
This sequence comes from Candidatus Limiplasma sp., assembly GCA_045538465.1. Lineage (GTDB taxonomy): Bacteria > Bacillota > Clostridia > Christensenellales > Aristaeellaceae > Limiplasma. The sequence goes on from JAZSRK010000073.1 coordinate 8,797, forward strand.
GCCCCATACAGTTCAAGAGCCATCTTCTTTGCCAAAAGGATCAGCTGTTTGCCATAGCCTTTGCCCCGCTTGGTGTCATCCACGATCACAAAGCCGATGCGCAGGGTCTTTCGCTGGGCATCAGTGTACCGCAAGATCAGATGCCCCACCGGGCCATCATCGTCAAAGGCGGTCAGGGGGTAGAAATTATCCGGTTCTTCGCAATCGCCGTTGTGGTCTATGTACTTGCGGTTGATATCCTCCGCCGTGATGGGAAAAGCACCGAAGCGGTCGGAGCTCCACAGGCGCAGGGCGTTTTCATCCTTGATCCAGCTGGCGATGGCGTTGGCATCGCAGGGCTTGTAGGGGCGCAAATGCAGGGGCATGGTCATGTTCCTCTCGTTACATATCTTTATCAAAATAGCAAAAGCGGGAGTAGGGTCGCCCACTCCCGCCTCAGACGGTCGAAAGAAGCGCACAGCTTTCTCAAAGCTGCACATTAACAACCTATTATTCCAATGCTTCGCCGCGATCCAGCTTATTGATCAGTTCCACACGGCGGGCATGGCGCTCGCCTTCGAAGGAGGTCATCAGCCAGACCCGGACGATATCCTTGGCCAGCTCGGTGCCCACCACGCGGGAGCCCAGCGACAGCATGTTGGCATTGTTATGCAGGCGGCTCATCTTGGCGGTGTAGGTATCGGAGCAGATGACGCAGCGGATGCCTTCCACCTTGTTGGCGGCCATGCCGATACCTGCGCCTGTACCGCACAGCACGATGCCCAAGTCGCACTCGCCGCTGGCCACAGCCTTGGCTGCACGGGCGGCATAGATGGGATAATCACAGCTTTCCCGCTTGTGGGTGCCAAAATCCTTATAGGGGATGCCCAGCTCATCCAGCACAGAGATAACAGTGGGCTTCAGGTCGATACCGGCGTGGTCGCATGCGATCGCAATCATTGGGGAAACGCCTCCTTGAGTAAAAGTGCGCTATGGCTCTTTTGTTTTTCGATAGCAACAGTATACCATAACAAAACCAACGCGACAAGGGCAGATTGCGCCAATTCTCCCAGTCGGTTTTAGAGCAGTTCTTCCAGCTTTTTAAGGAAATTGTTTTCGCCGATGCGGTTCCATTTGTGGAACAGACCCTGACTGCCGCCGGAGGTGATGCCGCTCACCTGCACCGGCAGATCCCGTCCGGGCTGAAACAGCGTTATCGTCAGGCTGACCCGGTTTTCCCCTGCCATGCTGTAGCGTTCAAACACCAGCACGGAGCACCGTACATCCCCAGAGCGGAAGTCGCTGCGATCCTCCATGGAGGCAGACACACTACTGGATAAAATGCCTTTCTCGATCCGGCTGATCAGATCATCAAAGGCTTCGTTCATTACTTTTTCCAATTTTGCCATGGTACTTTCCTCCCATGTTTCTCAGGTCTTTACAGGCAAATGCGCACGATCACTGGCATACCACCCCGGTAACTCCGGCTGCCCAATCCAGAATGCTTCGCTTATCGCAGCTATTCAGGTTTTCCGGCAGCTGATCCCGGGCAAAGAAGCGGTGTTCCACCGCCTCATTGGTGTTTTGCATGGGGTCGCCCACATAATCGTTGCTGATAAAGACCAGCAGCGTATAGTAACAGATATCGCCGTTGGGATAGTAGATATACCGTTCCTCGCCAGTATACACGCCAAACAAGCGCATCTGGCCCACTACGATGCCTGCTTCCTCCCAAGCCTCCCGTCGGGCGGTCTCCTCGGCGATCTCGCCCATGTTCATGGCCCCGCCCGGCGGTGCCCAGCAGCCGTTATCCCGGCGTTTTTGCAGCAGCAGCTCGCCTTTTTCGTTTTCTACAAACACAGAGCAGCCGGTGCCCATCAACGGGGCATGCCCCACAAGACGGCGCATCTTGGGTATATAATCGCCTCGGAACGCCTCCACTTGCTTGCGGCCTTCTCCATCCCGGCGGCAGGCTTCCAGCTTTGCGCCAAGGTGCAAAAGTTTTTCTTCCTTTGTGCTGGGCTCGCCGTGACCCAACAGGTGCAGCTCATATTCCACGCCCTTCAGCAGCTCTATCCACTGGGACAAGGTTTCTTCGTGGTACATCTGGATGCCGTCGTAAAAATCTTCACAATCAGCATCGCCCACGATCAGCGTCTTTTCGCCGGGTACATACACCAGCAGCGAATCCTCGCTATGGGGCGATGGGCGCACCAATAGCTGTACCTCCATACCGCCCAGCTGCAGCGTTTCATCCTGCGAAAGGGAGCGCCGGGGCAGCTCCACCCGGATCTTATCCAGGTTTTGATATTCCCGCATGATGTGCATATTGCAAAACGCGATATCCTCACCTTTCAGCTCCCGCTGCTGCATGGCAGGGCGATCCCATACCCAAGACTGTACCTGTGCCAGCTTTTGTGCAGTGGCTTCGGTGGCGATGGTCTCCCCCGGCACGGCGCACAGCCCGAAGGTGTGGTCCCAATGCCAATGGGTCAGAACGGTCACATCGGGCAAGGGCAGGTTTTCGGCCTGCAAAGCGCTGTAGAACTCCTCAACATGCGCAGGGGATGCTCCGGCATCCACTGCAAGGCTGCGCCTGTCTCCGTGAATGTAAAACAGATTGGGGCGGTCTCTGTACCCATCGTAAGGTAAGACCCAAATGCGGTGCGTAAGGCGCTTAAGACTCATGGCACGGTCTCCTTTTTTCAAGTTGGTATACTGCATTCGATACCATAAAAAGCAAAAAACGGAAGGGTTGTCCTTCCGTTTTGCTTTCATGCATGAAACGCGCTCATTACTGGGCAGCGGCCATCTTCTTGGCCAGACGGGCCTTCTTGCGGTTGGCCGCATTCTTGTGCAGAATGCCCTTGATGACGGCTTTATCGATAGCGGAGGTGGTAGCGCTGTACTGAGCGCCAGCGTTGGCAGCGTTCACAGCGACCTCCGATTCAAACTTCTTGACGGCGGTCTTCACCTTCGACTTCACGATACGGTTGCGAAGATTCTTCTTCTCGCTCACCTTCACGCGCTTCATAGCGGACTTGATATTCGGCATGGTTTCACCTCCTAAGATATTTATCCAGTCGCAAGGTTCATTGTACCACTACACGCAGAAAATTGCAATAGGTTTGCACAGGTTTTTTCGCTGCGTTCTGCGGCATGTTGCGAACGATCTTTTTAACCGGCATCGCGAAAGTTTTCTATCTGCTGCGGGGCATGGCGCATGAGGCATACGCTCAATGCAAATACCGTTACGCACAGCCCGCGAGAGGTAAAAAACGCATGGTTATAGGTATGGTTTTGGGTAACAAAATACCACGCAAAGGGGATAACCGCCGTCAGCAGCAACACCAGTTGATAGGCGATGGACGGTTTTGCCGTTTGCCGCTTCTGGCGTTTCTCCCAAACCATGTACGCCAGCCAGCCCAGCGCAAGTACAACGCCCGCCAGCAGGTATGCCCGTTTCACAAATATACCCAGCACCGACCGGAGCACATCACCATAGGAAAGCACCACATCGCCGCTTACATCGGAGCTGCGCTCGGTGATCTTGGCCGCAAGATTCGCCCAGAACCACTGCTCATTGCCAAACAGACCGGCGATGACCCATTTGCCTGCCCACATGCCAAAATACCCGACCGCCCAGCATATGCCGCAAAGGATGAAACGCTTCCATTCCTGGCTAGCGGATGAAGCTGGAAAGAGGGAGATGCAAACAACGAACGGCATGCCAAAGGCTGCAACAGGGTATGTGAGATAATCCACAAAACTGGTGCTCATGCCCAACAACAAAAAGAACAGCAGCAACTTTTCACCTTGGAAGCATTTTGCCGGCAGGTACAACAGCAGCAGCATCGCTGACAAAAAGGTGCAAAACACCGTGGAAAACTGCATCGAAAACCCCGCAATGGTGGGTGTGACCACCAACAGCGATACAGCAAATGCAGGTACCAGCCGCCACAGACCCCGTTTGCACAGCCCAGCCAAAACCGCTGCCAGCATAGCGCCCTGCGCCAGCTGAAGCACCATGCGGATGTCGATATAGCTCATAAAGAGCAGCAGCGGCTTCAGCAACACCAGATAGCCATGCCAGTAGCGAGCCACGGGCGCTCGCTTCCATGTGCTGGGATCCGCTTCGCCAAACTGCAAAAACTGCTGATAGGTCGTTTGCTCGCTGACGTACCGATAGCACTCGGTCGCTCTTTCAACCAATGGCTCCTGCCCATCGTACACCGCCAGCAGCAGCATGGCTGCATCGGTGGTGTTATCCAATTGGGTGGTCTGGTAGCCGGGAAGCAGCTGCTCATTCATGTTTTCCTGCGCCCATTCACCGTTAAAGGCCGGAACAGATGCCTTTACATTCTGAACCATGGGCTCCACCGGCAAGGCATATACCGCAAGTATCAGCAAAAAACCTACGGCTATGCCGCAGAGCAGTACGGCCAGCAGCTTTCCCAGACTGCGCCAAACGGAACTTCTCACGGTTGTGCCTCCTTGTTTATTTGATCAATAGCTATCATCAGCGCACCAGCAGCCCAAAAACATAGGCGGCTGCACAGGCTGCTGCCGCTACGGTGAGCAAACCCTTGTTCATCCAACCCAGCACCGCAGCTACTGCCACGCCTGCAATGGCGCCCGGCAGGCTGCCAGTGGAGGAAAACACCGCCGGAATGGTCATAGCCCCCAGCACCGCATAGGGCACATAGTACAGAAACGCCTGCACGAATTTGCTGCGCACCTTGCCCCTTATGGCTGCCAGCGGCAGCATGCGAATGAGGTAGGTAACGCCAGCCATCACCAGCACATACTTACAGAACGTACCCCAATCCATTTAGTCCAGCGCCTCCTTCCCGTCCCCATCCTCCTGCGCAAGCGGCGGGGGCAGCAGCCACGCACCCAAGGCAGAAGCCACCACTGCACAAAGAATGATCCGAAATCCATCCGAGATAAACTGAAGCGCAGGCAGAAAGGTGATCAGGCAGCTCATGGATACTGCGATGAGCACCACCACCCGCACCTCCCGCATAGCTCTGGCAGGGGGCAGCACAATGGCGATAAACATGCCATAGATGGCGATGCCCAATGCATTGGTGACCGAATCGGGCAGAAGGCCGCCAGCCAATGCGCCCAGCGCCGTGCCCAGCACCCAGCCAACAAACGGGCCGTTGGTAAGACCGTAGAGATACGCCTTGCCCACCTTGCCCTTCTGGCTGGAAGCCACTGCAAATACCTCATCGGTATTGCAGAAGGAAAGCAGCAACCGATGCGGAGTGGTCATGGTATCATCCAGCTTTTGGCTCAGGCTGATGCTCATAAGGGCATAGCGCAGGTTGATGGTAAGCTGGGTAAGCGCCATTTCTGGCAGACCGGCACCGCCGGTCATCAGCTGCAAACCAGCCAGCTGACCGGCACTGGTCACATTCAAAAGGGAGATCAGCACTGCTTGCAAAGGGGTAAGCCCCAACGAAATGGCCTGAATACCAAAAGCAAACGATACCGACAAATACCCCAGCGCAATGGGGATGCCATCCTTAAACCCTTTCCAATAGCGCATGTTCTCTACTTCCCATTCGTATTTCTAATAACGGAACAATCCCACCGGCTACGATACATGCAGCCGGTGGGATGTATTTGTTGCTTTCAGCGAGCCGATCAAAGGCTGTTATCTTCTGCGGAACAGACCAAACAGCGACGTAAGACCGAACAGGCTAACAATGAGACCTACAGGATTGCAGCCCTTGCCAACGCGGTTGTTGCGGTGGTTGCGGCGAGCCTTGCGCACAGGCTGGCTCTGGCTGAAGATGATGCCGACCAAGATCATCAGGATGATCCAGCCGCCAACACCGATGCCGTTGCTGGTATCGTTTTGCTGATAATCGGCGTAGTGGTTGCTGTTGTCCTGCACGCCCTGATAAGCCTGATTCCAAGAACCGGGCGAATAGGGGGCGAAACCCACACCATTGGCCAGCTGGCCCCACAGGCCACCCGCAGCGTTCTGGCTCTGGCCAGCGTTGGTCTGGGCGCTATCGCCGCCAGCGATCTGGCCGATCAGCTTGGGCAGCTTTACTTCCTCATCGTAACGCTTTAGCAGCAGATCGTTAAAGGCTACAAAATACTTGGCAAAGCCCACATCGTACTGCTGCTGGGCGATGCAAGCGGAAAACTCGGAGGAGGTGTAAAGCAGGTTATCCATGTTCTGCTTGCCCAGCTTGCTTTCTGCCTTGCTGCCCATGGCAATAGCGAAGCTATCCTCACCGGCGGCGCAAAGAAGCAGCACGCTTTCGTCATCCAGTTCCCACTTGGTGAACAGGCTATTGGCATAGGACTGGGCATCCACGCCATCCAAGAAATGAACGACCACCACGCGAACATCCACATTGGTCTCGTCCTTAACAGCCTTGGTATATTCCACGATGGCGTTGCTAAGCTCGCTGCTGAGCACATCGGCATCGTCGGTAAGCGCGCCGCGGTTTTCAGGCATACGGGCATCCGCCAGCGCACATACACTGGTAAATACCATCATCAGGGTAAGAATACCGCAAATCCACTTTTTCATGTTTACTCCTTTATTGCGCATCAAAACCGCGCGCCTCACTGGTACAGTTCCAAAGGCTCAACGCCCAGCACGGTGGCAAGCCAACCGGGGAAGGAGCCTTCCAGCTGCTTGTTAAAGCCCTCTGCTGCCTGATTGTACAGGTTGCCCTTATCGGCGGCAGTCAGGTTTTTCAGGTCGCCCTCCAGCATGGCCAGATATTGCTGGTCGCGCTGGCTGGCCAAAAAGCTGTCGCTTGCCTGCAGCTTGGTTTTGACCGTCTGCACCTGAGCATCCAACTGGTCGTTGGCATCCCTTTTGTTCTCCAAAGACTGGGTGGCATCCGTCAGGATGGAAGCTGTGTTTTTCAGCGCTTCCACATCCGGGTCGCCAGCAAGGTGGCGGCTGGCTACAACGCACAGGTTGTGTCCATCGGCACCACGGTAGGAGAGCACATCCATCAGACCGCTATCGCCGTTAAGCAGCTCAACGACCTGTTCACGATCGTCGCCAAAGCCTTTGACCGTACCAAATGCCAGACCAAAGAGGACCAGCGCCAGAGAAATGAGGATACAAACGCTAATGGGTAAACTTTTCTTCATTGCGGTTCCTTTCCTTTGCAAAACCATATGGGGCATGCAGCCCCCGGCCTATAGCGTGCCGGGGCTGCAAAGGCCCATGATGGGAAGTGTAACGGCCAGATCAGGATCAGGCGTTTACTTCCAGCAGTTTCTTCTTGAGGTTGACCTCCATGGTGGCCAGTTCCTGCTCGGCGGCCATGCGCTTGGAGCGGCCTTCCTCCTGAATGCGCATCACTTCGTTGAGGGTGTCCATCAAGCTCTGGTTGGTCTGCTTGAGGGTATCCAGATCGATGATGCCGCGCTCGGCCTCACGGGCGGTCTCGATGGTGCCGATCTTGAGGGCCTCGGCATTCTTCTTGAGCAGGTCGTTGGTCATATCGGTAACAGCGCTCTGAGCCTTGAGGGCTTCCTGGCTGCGGTGCATGCCCAGAGCGATAAGGATCTGGCTCTTCCACAGAGGCAGGGTGTTGCTGAGGGTGCTCTGGATGCGCTCCACCAGCAAGCTGTCGTTATTCTGCAAAAGACGGATCTGAGGAGCCATCTGCAGTGCCACCTGACGGGTGAGCTTCAGGTCGTGGATCTTCTTTTCGAAGCGGTCGCAATTGGCGGCCAGATCGTTGGCGCGCTGGGCATCCATGGCATCGCCGCTCTTTTCGGCAGCAGCCTTCAGGGTGACCAGATCGCCGGAGCGAACTTCTTCCAGCTTCTTTTCGCCGGCGATGATGTACATGGTCAGCTCTTTGAAGTACTGGGTGTTCATATCGTACAGGTGGTTGAACATGCTAACGTCCTTGAGCAGCTGCACCTGATGTTTTTCCAGCTGACCGGCGATCACGTCCACATTGGCATCCACCTTGTTATACTTGGTCTGCATATCGGCGATGGCCTTCTTGGCATTCCAGAAAACACCGCCCAGACCCTTGGGCTTTTCGGCAGCAGAGCCAAAGCCCTTGATCTCGTTGACCAGATTGACCAACATGTTGCCCACAGCGCCGCTATCGGCGGTGCGGACGGTGGACAGAGCGCTCTCGCTGAAATCAGCGATCTTCTTCTGAGCATCTGCGCCGTAGAGCAGCACGTGGTCGGTGTTATTCACGTCGATCTTCTTAACGAACTCATCGATATTGCGCTTGTCTTCTTCGGTGAGCATGGCCACATCCATGGCCTTGACGGTCTCCACGGCTTCGGCGGCAACTTTGGCAGCTGCTGCGGCTTCGGCTTCGGCCTTGGGGGCAGCGTTCATGGCTGCTTCCAGAGCGGCGTTGGCCTCATCCAGCACCACTTGGCTGCCGGCGGCAGAGACGGGCTCCAGCGTGAGCACGGGAGCGGTGGCAAAAGCCTGCTGGGTCGCATTCAGTTCGGGGGTGTTGTTGGTTTCAGTCATGGTTAGGTTCCTCCTCGTGCAAGATATGGGGTTATTTTGTGGCAATTATTGATTCTTGGGAGCGTGCTGCACCGCTTGGTCGCCATAGGCAGTGTACATACCGCCGCTAATGGTAGGCGCCTGCGGGATGTGCTGCTGTGCCATGACCTGGGCATGATCCACTTGCTGCTGCACGCCGCTGGGGGTAAGAATGGGGGCGGCGATGTAGTGCTGCGGCTGTGCGGCCTGCACGGTCTGCTGGGGCTGCACCTGTTGGGCAGCCTGCTGCATCGGCTGGTTTACCGTCTGCCTTTGCTGACGCATCATTTCCAGCTGCTGATCCAGCATAGCGGCTTCTTTGGCTTGCTGAGCGGCCTTGCGCAGGTCGTTCTCGGTAAGTCCATCCCGCTTGAGCATTTGCTCCAGTACATCGATGTCGGTGGTGATATCCAGCATATCGTCACGGTAGAGCTTTTCCAGCATATGGCGGCAACCGTTGTTCACCACACCCAGCGCCTCATCGATACGCTGGCGAGCCTTGGCGTTTTCGCTGTCGCCAAAGTCGCGCTCGCTCAGGAGGCGGTAGTTCTTGACCATCTTGAGGGTGGTGGGCAGGTAATACTCCATAAACTTGCGGATCTGCGGAGCTTTGGCGGGCTTGTCGTACACTGCGCGGAAGATCTCGGCGCAGGCGTTTTCCAGCTCGTCCAGCTTGGCGGAGAGGGATTCATCCGGAATGCGATCGTTTTCGGTACGGATCTCGGTGATCATCTCCCGGCCGCGGGTAAGCAGTTCATCCACCTCGGGGTTGCCGGTATCGGCCTGCACCTTTTTGAGGCTTTCAGGCTCTTTGTTGTGGGTGGTCAGATCCAGCCCCTGAGCCATTACGCGGATCACAGAACCGGCAAAAAAGCTCAGAACTGCGGCCAACAGATACCCGCCCAGCGAGTGGGGATGAAAGATGGAGGAAAACAGGGCAAATACTGCACCAAAGGCGACGATCCCTGCGCCCGTACCGTTCTTCTGCTTGTTCTTTTGCTTCGCTTGCTTCCGGTTGCTCATGCTGATGCTACGACTCCTTCTTGACGCTACGCAAGCGGGGCGAGTGCCCCAGCTTATGCATGATATTTTACCAACATATAGTATACCACAGTTTCCCTTGCATGAAAAGGGTGGCAGGAGAGGCCGGATCCTTCGCCTCACTTGCAAAGCAATCATACCACAATTCACCTGAAAAAGAAGGCGATTTCGTTTGAAAGCAGCTATACAGATGCTGAAAAATACATTAGAAATCGATGAAAACCGCAGCGAGAGCGCCGGGAAAACGGCGCTCTCGCCTCAGACTGTCGATAAACCCCGGGTGGAGTCGGAGGGCCGCAGCCCTCCGATTCTAGTTCCGAAACCAGCGACATGCATTGCGGCCCAAATCCGATTACATCGGCTTTGGGCTTCGGCGCTGCGGAGCCTTTCAGGCTGTCCTCACGCCTCGGTTCGTTTCACTCACCCTTCCGGTGGTTTCGGAACCCTTGCGTAGCAAAGGATTCCTATCGCCGTTTGCCGCCCGGCGAGCCGTAGGCGAGTAGGCAAACGGTGCAAGTCTCGTCGAAAAAGTCGCCATAGGCGAGTTTTTCGACGACCTGTGTCAGCGAAGCTGACTGAGGGTTTCCCCCAGCGCCCGGAAAACAATGACCACTACTGGAAGTTTCCTTCGTAACATCAACGGTTGAATCTGTTCGCCCTGAAAGGAAACTGACCCACAAACAGGGGCTGTCTCAAAACAAGAAGATATTACCAATTCATCGTAAAAGACTGTCAAAAAAGGCATGGAATGCTGCCGGATGAGCAACATTCCATGCCTTTTCATTTCTCCCAGACTTTAGTACTCCTCACCCATCCAAACAAACCCCATACTCTTTCTTGCACCCATGTGCCCCAAAGATCTGCCACTTTCCCGCGCCCAGCCGTTCCATTACAGCCTTGCGCTCCAAGGCGCACAACGCTGCATCCGTATCCACGGAGGTCATCAGGATGGGGGCATATTGGTTGTAACGTGCCTGTTCCGGCGTGTATCCACGGATGTTCACATACACATCGCCGGTAAACACGATGTGGTTGGTGTAGTCGATCAGCACGATCTCACCGGGCAGGTGACCGCCCTTGCCTTCGTACACCTCAAAATGCAGGTCACCAAAATCGAAAAAGCCGATCTGTACAAGGGGCGCACCCTCCTCCGGTCGCTCCTCCCACAGCGGGGTCAGCTTGGCGGGGTTAGTAGCGGTGTAGCCTGTCAGTATCTTGCAGATGTTGATGTAGGGCTTATGCAGAGGATTCTGTTCCCGGAAACCGTCCTCACCATTGTATTCTGCCTTGAGGCAGGCGGCACTGCGCCGGCTCAGCAGCACCTCGTCAAACTGAGGCAACAAGCCGCAATGGTCTACATCCGCATGGGTGATGAGAACGCGCTTCTTCATCTGGTCGTAATCGGGCAGCAGCTTGCGGAAGAGGCTTTCCATCTCCTCCCGATAACAGGCGTAGCCGCAGTCCACAAACAGCGTTTCCTCGCCGCTGCGAATGATGGCAGTATTGCTGCCGCAGGGCGGCTCGATGACGATGATCTCGGTGGCCTCCGTCACCTGATGGCGGGTGATCCTGGGGGCAAAGGCATCGCCCTTGCAGCCAGACAGCAGCTCGGCAAAGCGGCCGATGCTATCAAAGGTGCGGTAGGGGGACTGCCCTTGTTCATCCAAGGTTTGCATGGCCAGATTGGTATTGATGAGCAGCTGCTCTTTCATGGCATCCGATAGTTGAATGTTGCCAGCCATTTCAGATACGAAGGAGTGATAGAAGATACTGTTGTCGAAGAACTTCTCGGTGTGGTTGTAGTCGATCACCCGAATACGGCACAGCTTCTCCGCCTCGGCAATAAAATCGGCAATGCGCTTTTCGTCCTCCACAAACAGACCCATCTTAAAATACTGGTAGTCTGTACCGTTTTCCTGTGAGCTGATGTAGGAGATGTTGAAGTCGAATTTGTCGATGAGCGCCAGCACATCCGTTACGCTGCCGGGAATATCCTGCAAGCAAAACTCCAACAAAACGATGCTTTTATCGCCTTGATTGGGCTGCAAATAGCCAATATCAGCAAGGTAGCCCTCTGCTTGCTTGTGCTGCTCCTGCGTGCCGTCGGCCTCGATAAACAGGGTGTGGGAGTCGATGGCTTTGTTGTAGCTGACCCGGGTGATGTTCAGCCCAAGCTCGGCAAAACAGCGGCTGGCCTTCAAAAAAGCGCCGATGTGGTTGGGCATGGTGGTAACGTAGGTTTTCTTCATGGGGATCCTTCCCTTCTAACAAAACCGAAGATGGGAAATAAGAGCAGGCCTGCTGCAGAAAGGGTGCTCTGCAACAGGCCTGTTTGGTTTGTTTGTGTGTGTCGGCGATCGAACCGCTTATCAGCCGTTCAAAGCCTGACCCTTTTCAATGGCCTGCCAGTTGATATCCAGCATGGAGGCACGCTTCTCGCCCAGCCAATCCCGCAGGGTCTCCTTGAGGGAATCGGGCTGTACGAACTTGGTGGCGCCCAGCACAGCACCCAGCATGACCATATTGGCGGTGCGCTGGTTGCCCAGCTCCTCGGCGATCTGGTTGCAGGGTACGGGAATGACGGTCACGTCGTTACGCAGCTCCACATCCTCGATCAGGGAGGCGTTGTAGAGCAAAATGCCGCCGGGAGCCATCTTGGGCATAAACTTGGCAAGGCTGGGCTTGTTCATGGCGACCAGCACGGGGGGCTCGGTCACCAAGGGGCTGCCGATCTCCTCGTCGCTGATGACCACGGCGCAGTTGGCTTCGCCGCCGCGCATTTCGGGGCCGTAGCTGGGCATCCAGCTTACTTCGTAATCTTCACGCATGGCGGCCTTGGCGATCAGCTGACCGATGAGCAATACGCCCTGTCCGCCGAAACCAGCGATCAAAAATTGCTTTTCCATTATTCGTTTCCTCCTGCGGTGATGTCCTTATACACGCCGAGGGGATAGGCGGGCAGCATGTCGCTCTTGACCCACTCCAAGGCTTCCTTGGGGGTCTTGCCCCAGTTGGTGGGGCAGGAGGAGATGACTTCTACCAGCGTGAAGCCCTTGCCTTCCATCTGCAGGGTGAAGGCCTTCTTGATGGCAGCCTTGGCCTTTTTGATGTTGGGCACATCGTGTACGCTGACGCGCTCGATGTAAGCGGGGCCGTTCAGGGTGGAGAGCATCTCGCTCACCTTGACGGGGAAGCCGCAGTGGTTGGTATCACGGCCATAGGGGCTGGTGGTGGTCACCTGACCGGGCAGGGTGGTGGGAGCCATCTGGCCGCCGGTCATGCCGTAAATGGCGTTGTTGACGAAGATGACGGTGATCTTCTCGCCACGGGTGGCAGCGTGAACGATCTCCGCAGCGCCGATGCTGGCAAGGTCGCCGTCGCCCTGATAGGTGAAAACAGCCTTATCGGGGTTGACACGCTTGATGCCGGTGGCAACAGCCGGAGCACGGCCGTGGGCCGCTTCCATCATGTCGCAGTTGAAGTAATCGTAGGCAAATACAGCGCAGCCAACGGGTGCAACGCCGATGGCAGTCTCGCCGATGCCCAGCTCTTCCAGCACCTCGGCCACCAGCCGGTGGATGATGCCGTGGGTGCAGCCGGGGCAGTAGTGGAAGGGCTTATCGGTGAGCATGTTTGTTTTCTTGAACACAACAGCCATTAGTTTTCGCCCTCCTTGTCGTTTTGATCTTTTTTGCCGGAAACCAGCGTGCTCAAAGCGTCAAAAGCCTTGGAGCCCAGCTCGCCCAGCAGGGTAGCGCCCTTGGCCAGACCATCGAAAGCCTTATCGGCCAATTCGCCGGTCTTTTGCTTGAGGGCTTCGGTCTTTTCCACAAAAGCAGGATCATTCACCTTGGCTTCGATCTTCTGGGAGATGCCAGCAAAGGTTTCCTGAGCGGTGCTGGCAGCCTTTTCAAAGGCCTTCTCAGCCTGACCCAGCAGATCCTCGGCAGCGCAGACGGGGCCGTTCATTTCCTGCAGCTTCTCCACGATTTCGCCAACGGTGGGCACCATGCCGCCGGTGCGGCCGTAGAATTCCACAGGACGCTGGCCTTCCACAGCCAGACGCACATCGTCGATCATCTGACCGGTGCTCATTTCCACGCAGAGGAACTTCTTGGCGGTCTTCATGGTGGCACGGATGGCAGCCTCGGGGAAGGGCCACAGGGTGATGGGACGGATCATACCCACCTTGATGCCCTTTTCGCGGCACTTGCGCATGGCGCTGCGGGCGATACGGGCGGTGGTGCCGTAAGCCACGATCACGATCTCGGCGTCCTCCAGCATTTCTTCCTGCCAGCGGCACTCGGCAGCCTCGATGGCATCGTACTTGGCCTGCAGCTTCATACAGTGCTGCTCCAGCACCACGGGGTCGATATACAGGCTGTTGATGATGGCACGGGGGGCTTCCTCGGTGGCCTTATGGCCGGTAGCGGCCCAAGTTTTGGGCTGCAGATCGGCAGCAGGCTGACGGTCTGCGGCCTGATCCATATCCACAGGCTCCATCATCTGGCCGATGAGACCATCGCCCAGCACCATCACGGGGGTGCGGTAGCGGTCTGCCAGATCGAAGGCATCCTGGGTCAGGGTAACGGCTTCCTGCACAGAGCCGGGAGCTAGCACGGGCATGCGGTAGTCGCCGTGTCCGCCGCCGCGGGTGGCCTGATAGTAGTCGCTCTGGGCGGGCTGAATGCTGCCCAGACCGGGGCCGCCGCGCACCATGTTGACGATGACGCAGGGCACTTCAGCGCCAACGATGTAGCTGATGCCTTCCTGCTTGAGGCTGATTCCGGGGGAGGAGGAGCTAGTCATAACACGGGCACCGGCGCCGCCGGCGCCGTACACCATGTTGATGGCTGCCACTTCGCTCTCGCTCTGCAGGAAGCAGCCGCCGACCTGAGGCATACGCTTGCTCATGTATTCGGGAATCTGGTTCTGGGGCGTGATGGGGTAGCCGAAAAAGAAACGGCATCCGGCCTGAATGGCCGCTTCGGCGATGGCCTCATTGCCCTTCATAAGCTTTCTCATGGGCTTCAACGACCTTCTTTCTTATTTTTCTACGGTGATAGCCACATCCGGGCACATGGTGGCGCAGAAAGCGCAGCCGATGCAGGCTTCCATGTTGGCACAATGGGCGGGATGATAGCCCTTCTTGTTCAGGTGAGACTTGTCAATTTCCATGATGTGCTTGGGGCAGGCATCAATGCACAGACCGCAGCCCTTGCAGACATCTTCGTTGACCGTAACGGTTGCCATACCGTGTACCTCCTTTGCGAGTGTATACGTTGTATTATACCGCCTGATGGGTGAGGAAGTCAATGTGAGGAAAGGGGAGGAACAAAGCAAACACAATGATGCACGTCCGGCCCGTTTATCACGGGCCGTTCGCGCCAGGTGATGGACGGACAGAAGTCGCGGCTCATGTGGCAGGGGCCCTGCCCTGCCCCCGCCGCTTGCGTGAGGGCCCGTCCTCGCCCTTCGGGCTGCGTTGCGGGCCCCGTTGGGCGGGAGGTGGGAAAAAGAAAAAGGCTCCTTCCCGGGAGGGAGGGAGCTGTCAGCGAAGCCGACTAAGAGTAGGTTACAGTTGGGCGAGCAGCTCTTTGCGCTTTTCGTCGTATTCTTCCTGGGTGATGTGGCCAGCTTCGAATTGTTCCTTGAGAGAACGGAGGTGGGTTTCCAGCGTTGCAAACTGCTGCTTGGTCTGCTTCTTTCCCTTGATAATGTCGACGATGCGGTGGCCGCCTTCCAGCCACCAGAGGAAGATGAGGGCGATATCAGATATACACCAGAGAAGGGTGATGTTATTGATTACGTTGAAAAGGATAGAATATAGAGTATAAACGGTATAGATGATCATCAACGCTGCGCAGAGGAGGATCAATACATTCTCTCTTCTGAATTTGACAATCAACAATGCCACGCAGACCAGTATAGTGATGATTAGTTGCCAATCTATATCAAATACTTGGATAAATCGCAATATCGCTTCAGTGCTATTTGAGAAAAAGTAAGCTGCTATTGAAATGCAATACAGAACAGTGCCGGTTCCTTTCTTTTGCCTGAAAACAAAACAATAAGCGGAAACCATCAACAGCCAAATAATCGGAGGTATATATGTGGCCAGAAGAAAAGAAGCACCGTTATTTAGAGCGTGAATCACGATGTAAACCGCTCGGATCAAGCAAACCGCAAACAGCATTCCTGTGATAATGTACCATTTTTTCGCTTTGCTTTCGCTCATATTATTTCCTCCATTCCTTGAAATCTTCTTCGGAAATCAAACCTTGCTCGTGGAGGCTTCTCAGTTCTTGATTTATAGGCGTTTTGTCCAGTTTTGCTTCGGTCTCCTGAATGACTTGGTTCAGCTTTTCCCGAACGGGATTGACAGTGTTTGCAGGCGTTTTTGAAGCTTGCTTGGATGTTTGCTGCAAAGCCGCATTCTCGCCGCACTGGGCCACCAGCTTGTCCGTATTCTCAATCAGATGCCCGAAGCCGTACATGGTTACGCTTCCAAGCCATACGGCCGCAGAACCGAGGAGGGCAATTGAGATCCCTTGAAGAAAGTTTTCCATAAACATCATCGCAATGCCCGCAACGATGCAGCAAGCGATCTCCATATAGCAAACGTATTTTGCAGCGTTCTTGATCTTTCTGCCAATGTTGTTGAACATTAGAATTCCTCCTGTATTTTGTATTGTGGCTCCAGCCTGATTTGAGCTTAGCACCTGCTGCAGGCTTTGTCACGCTCACACTTGGAGCGTTTGTCCGTCGGACTCTCTTGTTTGGAGAAAAATACAACGGATGATGTATTTTCGCAACAACAATACATCATCCGTTGTATTCTGTCAATAACGAATCTGTACAGGTAAGGAGGTGCCCGGATGCACTACCGTCGCTTGCGCAATCTGCGGGAAGATCACGACATGACGCAGGACGATGTTGTGCGTCTTTTGGGCATGCACAAGACCACCTACACCAATTATGAACAGGGTAAGCGGGAAATACCGCTGAATATCGCCATTAACCTGGCGAAACTGTATAATGTGAGCCTTGATTACATTGCAGAATTGATTGATGAACCGCTGCCGGTCAGCGGGGAAAACCAGTATGGAGCGAAGCATTTCACAGATGAGTGAGCCGCTTCGTTTTTGTCTATTGCACTTTATCCGAATAAAACACCTCCGAAATCCCCATGTAAAAACCCGAAACCAAACTGGTTTTTTTTGTCCCTGTATGCTATGATAAATATGATGCGCAGTGTGCGCCAAACGTATCATAACCTTTCTGTTACGCAAAGGAGGACATACAATCATGATGGATATCCGTTACAGTTGCAACCCTGTGGATTTCAAGCGCTACAACACTCAGGAGACACGCAAGGAGTTTCTGATCGAAAAACTGTTTGTCAAGAACGAAGTTGTCGCCGTTTACAGCCATGTGGACCGCATGGTCACGCTGGGTGTGATGCCTGTGGGCGAAACAGTACCGCTGAACAAGGGCATCGATATCTGGAAGAACTTTGGCACCGAGTATTTCCTGGAGCGCCGTGAGATCGGCATCTTCAATCTGGGCGGCGTAGGCCAGGTGATCGCCGATGGCGAAACCTACCAGCTGGGCTACAAGGATTGCCTGTATCTAACCCGCGGTGTGAAGGACGTGTGGTTCTCCAGCGGCGATTCCTCCAACCCCTCCAAGTTCTACATGGTCAGCGCCCCTGCTCATTGCAGCTATGAAAACAAGCTCATCAAGATCGAGGATGCTGCCAAGAAGCCTCTGGGCTCTCTGGAAACCAGCAACAAGCGTGTTATCAATCAGTTCATCCACCCCGATGTGCTCAAGACCTGCCAGCTCTCCATGGGCATGACGGTACTGGAGCCCGGCAGCGTGTGGAATACCATGCCCGCCCATACCCATGAGCGTCGCATGGAAGTGTACTGCTACTTTGAAGTGCCCGAAAACAATGTGGTCTTCCACATGATGGGTCAGGGCGATGAGACCCGCCATATCGTGATGCAGAACGAGCAGGCGGTGATCAGCCCCTCTTGGAGCATCCATGCCGGTGCGGGCACCAGCAATTACACCTTCATCTGGGCCATGGGCGGCGAGAACCAAGCCTTCGATGATATGGACGTGATCCCCACGACCGAACTGCGCTAAAGGAGCGAATTTTGTAATGAAAACGATCATCCATCTGCGCAGACTGGCTGTTTTGCTGGCCTGCCTGCTGGTTTTGTTCAATCTTACCGCTTTTGGCGAAGTGCTCATCACCGTTACCGATAGCGAGGGGGAGATCATCTCCCAGAGCGAAGGCGTAGACGATGAAGCCAGCGCAACGCCTGCCGCTGATGAAACAACAGGCAGCGCCGAACCCGCTGCCCCGGCGGATGGCAGCAATGCCGCACCTGTGGTCGCCGAGGGCGAGATCTCTGCCAGGGATGCTTTTATCAACGATATCATCTCTCTGGCTCAGAAGGAATTCGAAGCCACCGGCGGTCGAGCCAAGCGTGCACAGTATAGCGGCGATATTTACGTTTGCAAGAATTTTACGGTATACCTGTTTCGGCAAAACAGCAGTAAATACCGCATGGCAGAATTTCCCGATGTCAAATTGATCATTCCCGACAACCGCCCCAAGAAGGAATGCACCGTGCCGGTGTACGGCGTGGAGTGGAAGGATATCCCCGCTGAGGAGGGCAACCCCTTCTATGTAGCGGCTCAGTTTGTCTACGATGAAAGCCTTACCAAGGAAGAAAACTGGGAGCTGGCCCGGCAGTTTTTGATGCAGGTGCAGCGGGGCGACTATTTCCAGATGGCTGCCAAGTATTACTACGGCGTAGGCGCTCATAGCATGATCTACATCGCCGACTACGACCCGGTGACCGATACCGTCCGCTGGTGCGATAGCAACATGAAGGGCGAAAAGCGCAATGGTGAGCGCTACGGCTATGTGCAGTTTGATGCCGAGAAGGAGATCGACTGGTTTGTGGATGCCTTCTGCCGCCCCAAGCACGGCGCCACCCTTTACCGCCTGAGGGACGATATCATCTATGCTCCGTAAACAAGCGGGTCTTCCCCGCATAATCCATCCGTAAAGGAAGCGAAAAACACATGAAGTACATTCTGGTTATTGGCGACGGCATGGCGGATACCTCCCTGCCTCAGCTGGCGGGCAAGACCCCGTTGGAAGCCTTGGCGCTCAACTCCTTCGACCGCTGCGCAGGCTGCTTCTGCGGGCGTGCTCTTACGGTGCCCCATGGTCTGCCTGCTGGCAGCGATACCGCTATTCTGAGCATTTTCGGCTACTCCCCCAAGACCTATTATACCGGCCGCAGCGTGCTGGAGGCCGCTGGTATGGGCGTTACCGTGCCGGAAGGCTGCATCAGTTTCCGAGTCAACCTGTGCGCCGTTACCCCCGATAGCGAGGGTCAGCTGGTCATTCACAGCCACAATGGCGGCAACATTCACGGCGAAGAAGCCACCACTCTGATGAACGATCTGCTGGCAGACGAAGTGTTTGCCGCGCTGATGAAGGATTCCGGCATGGAGATCACCGTGACGGATACCTTCCGGCATGTGGGCGTGATGCATTCCGATGCCAAGGATCTGTCGGCCGTGCGCTTCACCGAGCCTCACAACGTGCTGGAACAGCGCATCGACCAGTATCTGCCCCATCTGGAGCGGGAAACGCCGGATCAGCTTGCCGTTAAGATGGGCGAGGATGTGGTAAAGCTGATGCGGCGCAGCTACGAAGTGCTCAAGGATCATCCCATCAACCAGCGCCGGGTCAGCGAGGGCAAGCTTCCCGCTGATATGATCTGGCCTTGGGGCGCTGCTACTGCCATGCAGCTGCCTTCCTTCAAGGAGAAATACGGTCACCACGGTACCGTGGTAAGCGCTGTGCCGCTGGTATGGGGCATCGCTGGCTTGGCTGGCCTGAAGACCCCGCATGTGGAAGGCGCTAACGGCGATCTGGATACCAACTACGAAGGCAAGGTAGCTTGCGCTTTGGAAGCACTGGCCAATGGCGACGATTTTGCCGCCGTCCATGTGGAAGCCCCCGATGAAATGGCTCATGCAGGCGATCTGGGCAAGAAGCTGGAAGCCATCCAAAACGTGGAATACCGTGTGGTAGGCCCCATTCTGGATGAGATGCACAAGCGGGGCGAGGACTTCCGTCTGCTGCTTCTGCCCGACCATCCCACTTTGCTCACCACCCGTACCCACGATGGCAACCCCGTGCCCTATGCGGTGTACGACAGCCGTTTTGTGCGGGATACTATCAACCAAGGCAAGCCCATGCCCACTCGTAAATTCTGCGAGAAAGAGATGCTGTCAGAGCCCGTGCTCATGGACGGCACCGATCTGATGCGGGTGCTGTTTGAGCAGCTGTGATCGATTTCGAAGCGTGCGGTGAGGCATAGCGCCTCTGCCGCACGCTTTTCTTGCATAAAGAGCCGCCGTAGCGGCTGAGCGACAGGAGGATAACAGCATGGCAAAACGAAAGAAGAAAAAAGGCGGTCTTTTACGCCGCTTGAAGCATTTGACGGGTTTTTTGCTGGCATTGGCACTGGTTTGGTTTTTGCTGGGGCTATTGCCCCGGCAGGCGAACTATCCGCAGGAAAACCCCATGCTTGCCAACGATACCCCCATCCTTATCGCCCATGGCGGCGGCAACCGGGAGTTTCCCGATAATACGCTGGAAGCCTTCTACAATGCCTACAGCGTAGATCCCCGGGTGATGATGGAGACCGATGTGTGCATTACCAAGGATGGGGTGGTCATTCTGTCCCACGATACCACACTGGATCGGAAAACCAATGTAACAGGTGCTATCGCTGATTGGAACTATACCGATCTGATGGCGCAGCAGGTGAATTTCGGCTACACCAATCCCACCAGAGACGGCCAGCTCAGCGGCAGACGGGTGCAGTTTACCACCGACGGCGGGCGGTACATCACGCCTTTGCAGGTACAGTATCCCGCAGGTGTGCAGCCCCGCCACCGTACCAAGTTTCTTTGCACCACGCTGGAAGAATTGCTGGTGGCTTTCCCCGATAACCGCATCAATGTGGAGATCAAGCAGGAAGGCGAACTGGGCAAAAAAGCGCTGGTGGAAGTAGTGCGCCTTTTGCACAAATACGATGCCTTCGACCGGGTGGTGCTGGCCAGCTTCCACGATGATGTATATGAGCAATTTATGGCTTTGCAAGCCTCTGGGCAAGTACCGGATACCTTTATGTACTCGCCCTCTGTAAAGCCCATGGTGCGCTATGTGGCGTTGGGCGCTACCCATTTGGATTTCCTCTTTAAGGATGGGCTGTGCGTGTTCCAGCTGCCTACGGAAAAGATGGGCATCCCCCTGAATACCAAATGGTTGGTGGATAGCGCCCATAAGCACAACATTGCCGTGCATTACTGGACCATTAACGATGTTACCGAAATGCAGCACTTGATCGATATCGGCGCAGACGGCATCATGACCGACTACCCCCATCTGCTCAAGCAGGTGCTGGATGCCCAAGGGGAGGACGGCCCCATGGCGGTTTTTGAGGCACAGTAGAGCTACAGTATAGCGCTCCCCAATGGTGGGAGGTTTCTAAAGGATGCATTTGTCCCACAACAAAACAATGAGCATCCGGCGAAAAATGCCGGATGCTCATTTGCTTATGCGGCTCAACAAACGCAATGCACCGGAATGGTGCGAATAATTGCGCCCTCACCAAGCAATAGGCGATGTGTTTTCGGCTGCTCGATAAATCCAGCTAATGTTTGTCAAGCCCCTTTTTGCAGAGACACCATCGAAAAAAGGGTGCAGAAAATAAACCCACCAAATTGTGGGCTAGAA
>JAZSRK010000154.1:0-24257 GCA_045538465.1 Candidatus Limiplasma sp.
AACTTTGCAAACCCACTTCATATTGATCGTCCTCCTAAAATATTTGATTTCGTTTGTTTTGTTTCTTTCAGGGAGGCTTCTTGCTGCCTCCTGATTTAGTGATACCCATACGCTATGTGGGTGAAACCACTTTTTCAAAAAGAGTCGAAACTTTTTTCTTTTTGTTTGTTCCATGTAGGATCCATCAAAAAAACGCAGGCAGGAAGCGGTGTTCCTGTCTGCGTTTTTCTTATATCCAATTACTTATTCAGCTCGCTGAGCACAGCCTGCTCCATATCGGCTACTTCGCAAACCGTCTTATGGCGAATGGGCAGCTCACCCAGCTGGGAAACCTGCTTGGGAATGGGCGTGCCGGAGATCTCCCGGAGCTTTTCGGCACAGGCAAAGGCATCCATGCCGGCGACGGCTTCCTTGCCCAAGAGGCTGGCCAGTACATCTTCGCTAAACTTATAGGGGCTGGCGGTGGCCAGAATGACCGCAGGCGCACGATCGCCGGTCTGGCGGCGATAGTTCTGCAGGGCGTAGCTGGCAACAGCGGTGTGGGGATCCATCACATAGCCATAACGGTCGTGCACCCGGCGGATCTCTGCGGCGGTCATGTTGTCATCGGCATAGTCTGCCCAGAACACCTTGCGGATCTCTTCCAGGCGCTGTGCGCCAATGGAGAAGCTGCCGCACTCCTTCAGCTGGGTCATCCAAGTCTTGACCGTTTCGGGATCGCGCCCGGCGTACTCAAACAAAAGACGCTCCAGATTGGAAGATACCAGAATATCCATGCTGGGGGACATGGTCTTGAAGAACGTACGATGGGTGTAGTAGGTACCGTTCTCGAAGAAATCGGTGAGCACGTTGTTGCGGTTGGAGGCGCAGATCAGCTTGCGGATGGGCAGACCCATACGCTTGGCATAGTAACCGGCCAAAATATCGCCAAAGTTGCCGGTGGGCACCACAAAGTTGATCTCCTGACCCATACGGATCTTGTTCTTCGCCACCAAATCGTTATAGGTGGTAAAGTAGTACACGATCTGAGGCGCCAAGCGACCAAAGTTGATGGAGTTGGCCGAGGAGGGCAGCTTGCCCTGATCGTTCATCTTCTGATGGAATTCCTCGCTGCCAAACAGCTTCTTTACGCCTGTCTGGGCATCATCAAAGTTGCCCTTTACACCGATAACGTGGGTGTTATCGCCGCCGGTGGTGACCATCTGCAATTCCTGCACACGGCTTACGCCGCCATGAGGATAGAATACAGAGCAGCTGGTGCCGGGCACATCCTTAAAGCCTTCCAAAGCAGCTTTGCCGGTATCGCCGCTGGTGGCTACCAGAATGCTCACCTCGCGCGCCTCATCGTTCTTCTTGGCTGCCTGACGGATCAGGTGGGGCAGCAGCTTGAGGGCGATATCCTTAAAGGCCAGCGTGGGGCCGTGAAACAGCTCCAGCACATAAGCATCCTCGGTAAGGGCATGCACGGGGGCGATCTCCGGGCAATCCCACGCATCGGCAGAATAGGCTGCATTCACAGCTTCTTCTATCTCGGCAATGGAGTAGTCCTCCATGTAATCGCGCAGCACACGGGCAGCCTGCTCTTGGTAGCTCTTGCCTACCAGCAGCGTAAGCCGATCCAGCGGGATCTTGGGGAACATACTGGGCACAAACAGGCCGCCATCCTTGGCAAGGCCCCACAAAATGGCTTGGGATGTGGTGGCGCAGGCGCCGCCCCGGGTAGAAAAGAAGGACATAGGTAGTCCCCTCCTTTTGACATCTTTCACTCCCCATCATACACGGTTTCCCTTTTGCTGTAAAGTCCTGCGGATGTTTTTGTTGCTGCCGGGGCGTCTTCTCTCATCAAATTCTCATGGTTTTATCAGCAGGATTTCAGCGGTTTATGGGTGCTTCTTGCTTTTCTTTTACGCCTGGGAATGCTAAGATAAACCTGTCGATGAGCAAGGCACTATGCGCCGCTCACGATCGACCAAAAGGATCGCAAGGTATATCCTTTTATTCTTGACTGCAACAAATCAACCAAGGAGGCAACCCACATGACGGATTTTGAACAGAACGACGGTTTGGGCCCGGAGGGCAGCTATTTTGAAGCCAAAGCAAAGGCTGAGGAGAAGGCACAGCGCAGAAAGTCCGATGCTACTTTCCCCATCAAGATCAGTATTCTCTACATCGTACTGGGTGCGATTTTCGGCTGGTGGCACCCGGGCTGGCTTTTGTTCTTCACCATCCCGCTGCACTATATGCACCCCAAGAACCCTATGGATCTACTCACCAATCCGGTAATGATCACACTGATCTATCTGGTGCTGGGCTTCTTCTTCCACCTGTGGCACCCGGGCTGGCTGGTGTTTTTGGTCATTCCCCTGTGGCCCATGCTGCGGAAGAATGGATAAGGGGTGACGTCATGCAAAAGAACACCAAGAAACGCCGCATTATCTGGCTGATCGTGGGCATTGTGCTCGTGTTGCTGATCGCCGCTGCGCTGATCGTGCCCAAGCAGCTGGCCATGGCGGTTTACCGGGACAACTTCGACAAGCGTTTTACCTCCTACGAGCCCCTTACATGGCAAATAGACGATTTCGATGGGCTGCTTCGCGACAAGCACACCTTCCCCTCCGATAAGGGGCAGCAGCTGACCGGCTACCGCTATTACCGGGAGGGTGTGGAGACAACCGGCGTTGTGGTGCTGGCTCATGGCTTTGGCGGCGGCGGGCACCGCAGCTATATGAACATTGCGGATTATTTTGCCCAAAACGGCTATGTGGTTTTCGCCTACGATGCCACCGGCAACGATGAGAGCGAAGGCGAGGCCGTAGGCGGTCTGCCCCAAGGCGTGATCGACTTGGACTATGCCCTGCGCTATGTAAAAGCCAGCCCGGATTTTGCGAACCTGCCCATCATGCTGTGGGGGCACAGCTGGGGCGGCTACTCCGTAGGTTCCGTGCTTGCGCTGCACCCGGATGTAAAGGCTGCTGTCATTGTGGCAGGCTTTAACGAATCGCTGGATATGTTGGAAACCGAAGGCCGGAACATCGCCGGTGATGCCATCGACTTTGTGCTGCCCTTCTTTTCAAAGCACGAGAAGGAGACCTTCGGCGACTATGCCACCATGAGCGTGCTGGACGGGCTTGGGGCTACCGAGGCCAAGATCATGATCATCCACAGTGCGGATGATGATATAATTCCCATTGAGATCAGCTTCGACCGCTATTTGGAAGCTTATTCCGGCAACGAGCGCTTCACCTTCGTCCGCTATGAGGACAAGGGGCACAACTACGTTTTCTGCTCCGAGGCGCGCTTTGCCTATGCGGAGGAATACAACAAGGAAGCTCAGGCCTATCAGGCAGAAGTGGGCGAGATGACCGAAGAAATGCGGGCAGCCTATTACGAAACACATTTAGATAAACATCGTGGCTACGAGCTGGATAGCGACCTGATGGCGCAAATGCTGGCGCTGTATAACAGCAGCTTGTAATCAAATACGCTTTGCAGAGCGGGTATAGCAATTGCTGTACCCGCTCTCAGGTTCCTTGCTTCGGCTGGTTTCGGATCACAGTCGGAGGGTTTCGACCCTCCGACTCCACCCAGAGTTTCTCGACAGTCTGAGCTCTCCCAAAGAGAGAGCCAAGGGTGGGGCGGCTTCGTAGTTGGCACATCCAAAGATGCCAGTCACTTTTCATTTGATCCCCCCCAGCCACACTTCTGCATACAAACAAACATCCGGTCTGTGATCGCAACCACAGACCGGATGTTTGCTGTATCAAACTTTTATTCCAATTCTTCTTTTCCCACGGCCTTCATGCAAAGACCGGTGCGGGCGGGCAGGTACATCTGGAAGCCGATCCTGCCATCGTGCCCCTTGCGGGCGGTGTAGGTAACATCCTTGGCCACACGATCCCAGCCGCCGAAGGCTTCATCATCGGTGGAAAGGAAGGCCTGATAGCGCACATGCTCCTCAGGGGCGCAGAGGAAGTAGCCGTCGTGGGAACGAGCCGGGCTGAAATTGAAGGCAAACAACACGCCGCCCCGTTCGTATACCAGTACCTGCGCTTCCTCGTCGATCCACAGGCTGACGGGCTCGCTGGACAGAATGTTCTTTTCCTTGGCCATGGCCAGCATGGCGGTATCAAAGTCTTGCAAATAATGATACTTGAGCAGGTGGTCGTCTGCCAGATGCCACTGACGGCGGCAGTAATAGCTGCTCCAGTTGTTGCCTTCCCGGGGAAAGTCGATCCACTCCGGATGGCCGAACTCGTTGCCCATAAAGTTGAGGTAGCCTTCGCCCGCCAGCGACAGGGTCACCAGCCGGATCATCTTATGCAAGGCCAGACCGCGGTCGATCACCGTGCTGGGGTCGCTCAGCTTGGACATGTGGGTGTACATGGCGCTGTCGCACAGCCAGAACATGATGGTCTTATCCCCCACCAAGGCCTGATCGTGCGATTCCGCATAGCCAATGTACTTTTCGCCGGGGCGACGTCCGCTGAGCTCGTACCACAGGTAGCGCATGTTCCAGTTTTCATCCGACTGGGTTTTCAGCAGCTTGATCCACATATCCGGCACGCCCATGGACAGACGGTAGTCAAAGCCCACGCCGCCCTCTTCGATGGGCAGGCACATGCCGGGCATGGCGGACATATCCTCCGCAATGGTAATGGCGTTGGGATTCACTTCCCGAATCAGCTCATTGGCCAGTTGCAGGTAGGTGATGGCCTCTGTTTCGGTGTTCAGGGAGAAATACTTGCTGTAATCGG
This sequence comes from Candidatus Limiplasma sp., assembly GCA_045538465.1. Taxonomy (GTDB): domain Bacteria; phylum Bacillota; class Clostridia; order Christensenellales; family Aristaeellaceae; genus Limiplasma. The sequence goes on from JAZSRK010000154.1 coordinate 4,755, forward strand.
TAAAGGCGGTGCCCAGACCATGGTCGTGGTAGATCATGGAGGTAACGCCGTCGAAGCGGAAACCGTCGAAATGATACTCCGTCTGCCAGAACTTCAGGTTGGACAGGAGGAAGTGGATCACTTCGTTCTTGGCATAGTTGAATAGCTTAGTATCCCAAGCGGGATGATGTCCCCGCCCGCCGGTGTGGAAGAACTGATAATCCGTGCCGTCAAACTCGTTGATGCCCTCAGAGGTATTCTTGACCGCATGAGAGTGCACCACATCCAGCAAAACGGCAATGCCCATATTATGGGCGGTATCGATCAGGCTCTTGAGATCGGCGGGCATGCCAAAGCGGGAGGAAGCCGCAAAGAAATTGGATACCTGATAGCCGAAGGAGCCGTAATAGGGGTGCTCCATAATAGCCATGATCTGCAGCGTGTTGTAGCCGGATGCCTTGATGCGGGGCAGCACCTTATCCCGGAACTCCGCATAGGTGCCCACTTTTTCTTCTTCCTGCGCCATGCCGATGTGGCACTCGTAAATAAACAGTTCCTTGCTGGGTACAAAAGCTTCATCGTGCCACTCAAAGGCGGGCTCATCCACAATTTCGCCGCACCAGCTGTGGTTGACGGGATCCTGCACCACCCGGCGGATATACAGAGGGATCCGCTCCAAAAGCTGGTTATCGTGCAGCACCACAGCCTTTACCTTGCAGCCGCCCCACAGGGCATTCTCACCGGGCAGGAACAGCTCAAAATTGCCGTTGCCTACATTCTGCATGGGCAGGGAGGTCTTGTTCCAATCGTTCATATCGCCCATCAGATAGACGCATTCCGCTGCCGGCGCCCATTCCCGGTACACCCAGCCGCCTTCTACCCGATGAAAGCCGTAATACAGATGCCCGTTGGCAAAATCGGTCAGACGACCGCCTTCTGGCAGCAGATCCCGCTTCTTATGTTTGTAATTATTCATGCGCAGCTCTATATCTGCTGCAAAAGGCTTCAAATATGGATCATGCGTAAAAATCTTGTAGTCCATACGGGCCACCTCTTTCTATTTTTCTGGAAAAGACATGCAATGATCTCCCACAAAGGAGCTTGTGCATCTATTGTACCCCTTTTTTGATATGAAGTCAAATCGAGCGCTATCCTGTCCGTTTCCATCAAAAAGATGGTCATCCATAGGCAAACTATGCCAATGAATGACCATCCGAACTTTTTTGTTACAAATTGAGCAGCACCAATGCTGCCAGGATCACGCCCAGCGCGATCCATTTACGGGTCGATAGTTTTTCCTTGAAGAACACAAGACCTGCCAGCGTTACCAACACAATGGTGCCTACGCTGAAGCTGGGGTACACCACCACTGCGGGCAGTTCGCCCAGTGCAAGCAGCAAAAAGCGAGCCGACAGGTAGTTGGGAATGCCCAGTAATGCGCCAAAGAGCGCATCCTGCCAGCAAAGGGTCTGCTTGCGTACAATGCACAGCACCACGCAGAGGATCAGCGCCATCAAGAATGTGTACAGCAAATACTGATTCTTAAGCGCAGCGGGGCCCCATGTTTCATACACTTTGGACATGGTATCCGAAAGGCCGCCGGATAGGAGCAAAATGACGAGGCCAATGGTGCTGCCCGCTTTTTGACCCTTACCCTGCATCAGCAAAATAGCCGCTATTGCTGCCACAATACCCAAAATGCGCAGCGTGGTCAGGCTTTCACCGAACACCACCACCGATAGGATCGTGGGCACCAGCACACCCAGCTTCATAAAAGTAGCAGGCAGCGCCACGCCATTGCGGGATACGTTCCATTGCAACAGCAAAAAGCTGCACAGATACAGCATACCGCAAATGCCGCCCAGCAGCAGCGTGATGGGCAGGCCTTCCTCCTTGGGAAACAGTGTCAGGTTGCCGCTAAAGGCAATGGCCATCAGACAGCAGGTCAGGTAATTCATCGCCAGCATACTGATGGGATTGCGGCGATATTTCTCGCTCAAACGCATCATCAGGGTGATCATGGCGGAGGTCAGAAGAGCAATCAGCAGGTGCAGCATGGTTTCCTCTCGCTTTCTGTTGGTTCGATCAGTGCATCACACAGGCGCAAAACAAGCGAGGACGTACGCCTCGCTTGTTTGAATTGCGAAACCCGAAAGGTATTAGCCTTCTTCTACACGCAGCAAGCTTTCCACCGTTGCCACTTCGGGCGCGATCTCCTGCACGGCGGCCTGCATTTCCTTCTCATAGGCTGCATGGGTAATAAACACCAGCGTGACCCGGCCATCCTTCACCTCGCCCTTTTGCTGCATGGCTGCAATGCTCACGCCGTGGTCGGCAAAAGTCTTGGCAACGCTGCTAAGCACACCGGGCTGGTCGTGGGCCAGCATGCGCACATAGAAAGAGCAGCGCCAGTCGGTGTTGTTTTCCAGCGAAACGGTAGGATACAGCTCGTTTTCAAAGGTGGGGTAGCAATGCTTGGGGGCAGAGGCAGCGCGGATCAAATCGCTGACGATGGCGCTGGCCGTGGGCAGATCGCCTGCGCCGCGACCCATGAACATCATCTCGCCGCAAGCGTGACCGTTCAGATAGACCGCATTAAAAGCACCATTGATATTCGCCATGGGATGATCGTCCCGGATAAAGGTGGGATGCACACGGGTCTCCACCTTGAGACCTTCCCGCTTGGCAATGGCCAAAAGCTTGAGCGTGTAGCCCAGCTCCTGTCCGCAGCGGATATCCTCGGCCTTTACGCCGGTGATGCCTTCCACATACACGTTTTCGAAGGGCACGCGGCCATGGAACGCCAGAGAAGCCAAGATGCTTAGCTTGTATGCAGCATCCAGACCTTCCACGTCGGAGGCGGGGTCGGGCTCTGCCAAACCCAGGCGCTGTGCATCCTTCAGCACGGAGGCATATTCCTCGCCCTCTTTGCTCATACGGGTAAGGATGTAGTTGGTGGTGCCATTGACGATGCCGTACAGACGGTCGATACGGTTAGCTTGCAGGCTATCCTCAATGGTATGGATGATGGGGATGGCACCGCAGACAGCCGCTTCGTAGTACAGACCAGCGCCGTGCTCCTTGGCAGCCTTTTGCAGCTCGTGCCAATGCAGGGCAAAAGCGACCTTATTGGCAGTAACCACGGTTTTGCCATGCTGCAGGGCAGACAGCAAATAGCTGTAGGCAGGCTGTTCGCCGCCCAAGAACTCCAGAATGATGGAGATCTCGTTATCTTCCAACAGATCGTTTACATTGTTGGTGAGCACTTCCTTGGGAATTTCCACATCGCGCTGCTTGTTTACATCCCGCACCAGCACCCGCTTTACTTCGAAGCGAAGCCCTGTACGATGGGCGATCTCCTTGGCAAAACCATTCATCAGCCTGTAAACGCCGCCGCCCACATTGCCGCAGCCGAAAAATCCTACTTTGATCACGTCGCTCATGCCCATGCCTCCTTATCGGTTGCGCTCGTAGAGGAGCCGCAGCCCCTTGAGCGTAAGAATACCATCCAGTTTATCGATGATGCCCGTTTCCTCTGCCACCATCAGCGCCATATCGCCGGTGGCCACCACCAACGCATCCGGTGCATTCAGTTCCTTGCGGAAGCGGCGCACCAGATAATCCACCTGGCCGATGTAGCCATAGATCACACCTGCTTGCAGGTTGCTCAGCGTGGTACGCCCGATGACGCTTTCCGGCTTGACCAGCTCAAATCGGGGCAGCTTGGCCGTGCCACTGACCAATGCTTCGCTGGTCAGCTTGAGGCCGGGGCAGATGCAGCCGCCCAGAAAAGAACCCTGCGCATCAATGGCGCCAAAGGTGGTCGCTGTGCCAAAATCGATGAAGATGCAAGGCCCGCCGTACTCAGCCTGGGCTGCTACCGCATTGGCAATACGGTCGCTGCCCAGTTCCCGGGGGTTCTCGTATTTCAGGTTAATGCCTGTTTTGATGCCGGGGGCCACCATCATGGGCGTTTTGCCGAAATAGTTTTTGCACATGTGCTCCAACGTGTAGTTGATGGTGGGCACAACGCTGGACATCACGATGCCTTCCACATCTTCGGTGCTGTAGCCCTCGTGGGTAAACAGGCCGGTCAGCAGAAAACCAATTTCATCGGATGTATAGCTTTTGGTGGTGGACAAGCGCCAATACTTCTTCATTTCGGAGCCCTCAAAAAGAGCTACTTTGATATTGGTGTTGCCCACGTCCATGGTGAGAATCATCGTTTGCCTCCTGAGGAATCAATTCTTTTTCAGAGCGATGGATACGCCCTTGGCTACAGCACCGCCGGTAACGGTGCAGACCAAAGTTTCGATCAAGCCTTGCAGACCGACCAGCAGCACAACAAACATCAGCGGGTTGGTAGCGCCCTTGGCAGCTACAAGGTTTTGTACCGTCTCGGTCTTGTAAAACACCAGCACGATATAGCCCATAAACAGAAGCGTATTGAGGAAGGGGGCACAGAACGCGCCAACAAAATACGAAACGGTCTTGGTCTTATCCACCTTGTGCAGCGCTTTGAAAATGAGCCCGGTCAAAAGACCCATCAACGCACGGGTGCCCACGCAGAGAACAATGGTGTGCACCGGGCTTACGCCGAAGAATGCACTGGTCATGCCGCCTGCGCCGGAAATGGCATCCCACAGACTGCACAGACCGAATACTGCACCAAGGATCATACCTTGTACAGGACCCATCAGCATAGCACCAATGGCGATGGGCACCGTCATAAAGGACATATTCAGCGGGCCGATGGGCACGCGCCCAAGACCGATGAGACGGAAAACCAGCTCAAGGGCTACAAACAAAGCCAGCAGAACAAAATCTTTCAGTTGAACCTTTTTCTTCATGGGGAGTTCCTCCTTCATTCAGGCTCACGCAGGATGCCTGATGCATTCTAGGGATACCAATAGGAATTTACCTGGCTTTGTCCGCCTCCCCGTGGGGGATAGCGGCACAGCCATTGTTTATTATAATATGAAACCGTATGAATGTAAAGAAAAACGGCTGTCACCGGTGGGAAAATCGCTTTCCCATCCAGAAACAGCCGCTTTTGAAAGCGCGGAAATTACTCCTCGTCTTCATCCTCCACATCTACAAAGAAAGGCTCGCCGCAGGCACTGCATACGGGGCTTTCATCAAAGTCGATGTCGGAAGCCTTGAGCATGACCGTTTTGCCGCAATTGGGGCAGTCGAAAGCCAACTCTTGGTCGCAATCGCCGCACTCACAGTCACAATCGTCACAATCACAATCGCAGTCGTCGCAATCGCAATCGTCGTCTTCGTCGAAGAGCAGTTCTTCCATGTCGGCCAAGTCGGCGTCCATGTCTTCTACGTATTCGTTCAGTTCATCCAGATCAGCATCGGTCTGAGCCATGTGCTGTGCCATTTCGTCAAGCACAGTCAGCATTTCCAGCAAAAGCTTGTTCTCGGCCTTTTCCTTATCCAGGTTCAGGCCATCTGCCAAACCGCGCAGATAGGCGGTGCGCTCGGTAATGTTAGCCATTGTTTTCTCCTTATGTTTAAGAGATCAGCAGCGCTCCATGTACTCGCCGGTACGGGTATCCACACGGATGCGGTCGCCGGTGTTGATGAACAGGGGCACCTGCAGGGTGAAGCCGGTTTCCAGCGTGGCGGGCTTGTAGGTGTTGCTGGCGGTGTCGCCCTTGAAGCCGGGCTCGGTATCGGTGATCTCCAGCTCAACAAAGTTGGGGGCAGACACGCTGAAAGCAGCGCCCTTGAAGAAGCGCATGGTCACGTTGGTGCCTTCCTTTACGAAGGGGATGGCATCTTCCACCTGATCGGCATTCAGGGGCAGCTGCTCGTAGGTTTCCAGATCCATGAAGTAGTAGAATTCGCCATCGTTGTACACATACTGCATGTCCTTGGTTTCCACGATAGCACGGGGCATCTTATCGGTGGGGTTGAAGGAGCGCTCAATCACAGCGCCGGTCATGATGTTCTTCAGCTTGGTACGCACAAAGGCAGCACCCTTGCCAGGCTTAACGTGCTCGAAGTCCACGATGTTCCACACGCCGCCGTCCCACTCGATGGTAATACCCTTACGAAAATCGCCCGCAGTAATCATTGTTGTTTCCTCCGTTCCATTTGTTTAACTTTTGTCTGACGGTGATCTTTGAAGAGGAGGTTGCTCCTCAGAGGATGATCAGATCCGTGGTGGGCAGGGTGAGGGCCTCGCAGCCATCCTTCCTGACCACTACAGTATTCTCTATCCGTACGCCGCCGATACCGGGCAGGTAGATGCCGGGTTCGACGGTGACAAGCATATTCTCTTGCAGCAGATCGCTGCAAGTTTGGCTCAGGCGGGGGCTTTCGTGAATATCGATGCCCAAGCTGTGCCCCAAGCCGTGACCGAAACGACCCTCATAGCCGTTTTGGTAAATATAGTCTCGGGCAATGGCATCGATCTGCTCACAGCACTTGCCTGCCATAACCGCTGCCTGAGAACGCTTCTGCGCTTCCCACACGATGTCGTACACATGGCGCATTTCGTCGCTGGGCTGCCCCAGTGCGAAGGTACGGGTCATATCGGCGCAGTAGCCGCCGCATTTGGCGCCAAAGTCCATGGTGATCATATCGCCTTTGCGCACTTTGTAATCGCCAGGGATGGCGTGAGGCAGGGAACCGTTAGCACCGGCTGCCACAATGGTGGAAAACGCCATGCCGTCGGCACCGTGGGTAAGCATATCGTACTCCAGTTGAAGTGCGATCTCTTTCTCAGTCATTCCCTCGCGAATATTGCCCAGCATACGCTCAAAAGCGTCGCCGGTGATCTTACAGGCCTGACGGATGCGGGCAAGTTCGCCTTCATCCTTTACCTGACGCAAGCGCTGGGGAGCACCGCCGATGCATCTCCACTCCACGCCGGATACATTTGCGCGCAGGGTCTCGTAGCCACGTACAGTCAGGTGATCATCCTCATAATAGAGGGTGTCCAGCTTGTATTCGCGGCACAGCTGCGCCACCACATCGGTTTCGTGGCGGTCTTTGCCGGTAGCTTCCACGCTGAAAGCGGGCGCCTGCTTTTCGGCCTGCTCTGTATAACGGAAGTCGGTCACGATAGCCCATACTTTCTGGGCGACCAATACCAAACCCTCGCCAGTATAGCCGGAAACATAGAACATATTGCTGGGATTGTGCAGCAATACAGCTTCGTTCTCGTTCAAGCCCATGGCTTGAAGCAGCCTTTCGGCACGTTCCTTCATGGGGGTCCACCCACCCATCACATAATCTAATCCATGCCATAGCATAGACCACTATATATTTTACCACAAACAAAAAGACAGCGCTACTGTTTTTTTGTGTATAGCGCTGTTTTTTGCAAAAAACATTGTTAAAATATTGTTTAAATGCTATTCGTCGGCCTTAATACCCCAGCGGTTCCTCCACCCAAAGAACGGTAAAGTGTCGGTCTCTGGGGGTGCGGTCTACTGTGAGGGTAAGACGGCACATGCTATTGGGGCAGTCTGCGCTGCAAAGACCGGTGCGTGCACAGGAGGTATCCAGCTTGAGCCGGGCAGCATTGGGCGGGCAGGCCTGACGCTTGATGCGTCCCACGGCTGTGTTGGTACCGCCATCCACCAGTTTTTTGTGGCTGATGACGAAATACACCTGCACCGGGCCGTCGCAAACAGCGCCTACCCGGTTGCCCGTGCCATCTACCAGCACAAGGCGGCCATCCTTGGTAACGGCATTGGCAGAGGTGAGGTATACATCCGCATTGCGGGCATTGCGCAGGGTTTGGGGCTTATCCTCCGGTGCAGCCAGCCAATGACTGTACACCGCATTGCCACGCTGTGCCAAAGCATCCAGAATGCCGGTCTCCAGCACAGACATAGAGCCGCCGGTACCCACCGATGCCTCCTGAGGGATCACTTCCAGCAGGTAGTCTTTCACCTGTGCAGCAGTGGCCAGTTCCACTACTTCAAAACCGTTTTTCCTCATTCCTTCCAGAGCCTGAGCCATCAAAGCTTCCATTGGTACTTCCTCCCTGATGCATCATCGCTTGTATTGGTTAAACCTTTTACGAACGACAGTGCTTTCGTTTGGCGGCGCTATCCTTTTTATCTGCAAGGCTTTCTTGCCATCCTAGCGTTAGTATAGCACACTAAGCACCGGGATGCAATCAGCACACGGTTTAGGGTTTGCGCATCGTAAACAGGGGCATGGTAATGCGCACATCTACCACACGCCTTCCGGTGTTTACCTGCAGATCTGCAGCCACACCTGCATCCTGCATTTGTTCCACGATGCCACGAATGGCATTGAGGTAGAGACGATAATCCCGCATCATGGGCTTCAAACGCCTGCCGCCGTTTAGCGGGATGGGCATTCTCCTCAGTACTTCCTCCACCAGCGCCTCCATGGCCCGATAGTCCAGCCCTGTACGCACAGCCTGTTCCAGCACTCGCTGCCTGCCTTGCTGCCCGGGAATACGGAGCAATGCTTCTGCCATTCGTTCGCTGATGCCGCTTTGCCGAATGAGCATCTTGCTATCATCACTAAGACCCAACAGGCGTACTTTGCGCCGGATGGTGGCAGCGGAGCGCCCTGTTCGCTGCGCTAGTTCTTCTGCGGTAAGCCCATCCCCGGTCATCAGGCTGCGGTAGGCCTCTGCCTCATCCAGAAAATGCAGCTTGCCCCGCGCCTGTTGATCCAGCAGTTTGGAAATACGCTCATCCAATGTATCGCTTGGACAAATGACCGCATCTACACAACTGAGCCCAGCGGCCCGATAACGTTCCAATTTTTCACCGCCGCTCAGGAGACGGTAGCCGCCATCAGCACACAAACACAGCAGCACGGCCTCCTCCTGCCCCATCGCCGCGCTGCTTTCCTGCTCCTTGATCTCGTCGATGGGCACCCAGCGCACCTGATCGGTCGCTGCCTGCATCGCCATCGCCTCCTACGCTGTATTGAACGCGTCTCCGGACTGCGCCAGCCCTCCCCCGTAGCCAGCGCAGCCCGGAAGGCGCGTTCTGCCTTTTTGTTTTCAAGGCACAAGCTGTTTTTCCCTGCAAAAGCACCGATGGAACCGTTCCCCTATAAACGACAAAAAACGCTGCCGAAGCAGCGCAGCAGAAAGCATAGAGAAGATCTATTTGCCGTAGTTTGGCAAAAGAGTGCAGCGATATATGGGGAATGTTGCTGCATATCGACGAACGCTTTTTTATGACAGCCTCCAATTTTCTTGTATTCATCAACATTTGGTGCACTGTTTCCGATCACTCATTGAGATAATAACGCAGATTCTTAGCGTTGCCCTTCTTCGTAAGGACACCGTCTTGATCCGTATATATTTTACACCTTAGGCTTCACATACCCTCCCAGCGGTTCCTTCGACGGCGTACCCGCCTTGCGAGGGTATGCTTTGGGCGTTTTCTGCTGCTTTGGGCAGCGCACCACACAATGGGCCCAATCCGGCTGAGTGGGCAGGATGATATCTTCTTTGGTCAGCTTGCCTCCGCCTACCAGCGCAGCTGCCTTCTCTCCGGCCTGCCATTCCTCCTCGGCTGCAGGGCCTTTGTAGCAAAGCATCTCGCCACCGGTTTTTACCATAGGCAGCAGCAATTCGCACAGCACCGGCAAAGGCGCCACCGCACGGGCGACCGCCCGATCGTACATATCCCGGTGCTGAGCATTGCGCCCGGCATCCTCTGCACGGGCATGGCAAAGCCGTACATTGCGAAGCCCCAATTCCTCCACAACGGCTGCTAAAAACTTGAGCCGCTTATTCAGGGAATCCAGCAGCATTACCTGAAGATCCGGCCGGGCGATCGCCAGCGGCAAACCGGGAAAACCTGCGCCGGTGCCCACATCGATCAGGCTCGCCCCATGGGGAAAAGCATCCTTCACCCCCAACGGTGCAAGGGAATCCAGATACAGGCGATGAATGGCGCTGTCAAAATCCGTATCGCCAGTCAGGTTCATAAACTGATTCCATTCCGTTAACAGGCTGTGGTATCTGGCCAGCTGCTGCGGTGCAGCAGTGGCGTACCTAACACCCAACCGATCCAATTCTGTTGCAAGCCGTGCCGCCCATTCCTTCTCGTTTACAGCGGCAATTTCAGATACTTCACGCCCCAATACTTCACCCATGCCAATGCCTCACGTAAATGATTTTTTAACCAGAAATTGATGCCCGGTTTGCACAAGCTGCCTGCACCCTGCGCTTCAAGCCCCATATCCCGCATCATTTGCATGGCACGGGGCAGATGATAGTCGCTGGTAACCACGACCGGTCTTGAGCAGCCAAGCTTTTGCAGGATCTCCCATGCGTTATCCAGATTTTGCTGAGTGTTCACGCTCTCTGGATCGCTGATGACATGCATCTCCGGCACGCCTTCGCTAATGAGCACCGCCCGCATCACATCGCCCTCCGGCGCAGGTTCGTTATCTCCCTGACCACCGGTGACTACAATGTAGCACGGGGATGCATCATAAACCTCTCGCGCCCGATCCAACCGCCAGCGCAGCTGCACCGAAGGCTCGCCGCTAGGCTGCACCTGCGCACCCAGCACAATAATGCTGTCGTAATCCGCAGGCTCCTGAACGCTGATCTCCTGCACATAAACCCATGTTACCAACCCTGCATAGGCAACAAGGCCCAATAAAACCAACCAGAGCACGATTCGCAAACCCTTTCTGCACCAGCCCTTATGGGCTGTTTTTTCCTTGTGCATGCGTTATGTTTCCTCCGTTAACTGCTTGCGCAATTTCTCTATTTGCCTCTTCAGCGCCACTTCACCGGCAGAGTTAGCTGCCCGGTTGTTGGCCACCACTGCACTGCCGATGTGGTTGAGCATTTCGTCATCCATCATACTGGCAGCCTGCTGCCCCGCAACGATAAAGTGATCGATCAACCGTACTTCCAGTGCTGCCAATGTATCACGCAGCAAACGGGTCGCACCGATATCGGCTGCAGAGGGCGTGATGGAACCGCCGGGATGGTTGTGGCACAAAATGATCGAATGCGCATTGTACCTGAGCGCATAGTCGGCGATCACACGCGGATAGGAGGGCACTTCGCACAGAGAACCGCGAGCCACCAACACGTCTGCCAGCACTTCCAACTGTCCATTCAAACAAACGGCGTAGCAATGCTCTTCCTTGCATCCCTTTAACAAACGAATGCAATGCTGCTCAGCATCCTGACGGGTGGTGAGCACCTCTTTGCCAGCCTGCCTGCTGGCCTCGCACCGGGCCCCTACCGCAGAAAACAAGGTCAGCAGCAAAGCCGAGTATTCGCCAATGCCATCCACATGCTGCAGATCCACCCTGTCGGCCTCAAAAACACCATGCAGCGAGCCGTAACGCTTTATCAGCTGATGCGCCAGCGGATTTACATCCTGCCGAGGGATCGCATACCCCAGCACCAGCTCCAACACTTCATGGTCAGCAAAGGCGTTCAGTCCATTGGCAGCATAGCGATCGCGAAGCCGCTGCCGATGACCGTCATGGTAATGAGAGGATTTTCCCATACTGTTCGCCTCCTTCTTGCGACAGTATACCATAAAGACTGCCGTTCGACAAATAGCCTGGAGAATGCTGCCCTTGCTTTTTTCGCCAAATAGTGTATGATGAGGAGCGTTGATACCACAAGGTAAGGAGGCGGCTCCATGCAGAAGCGTGCCATAGCCGTACATGATATTTCCTGCGTAGGGCGGTGTTCGCTCACGGTAGCACTGCCGGTGCTTTCTGCCGCAGGGGTGGAATGCTCCGTTGTACCCACTGCCCTGCTGAGTACGCACACCGGCGAGTTTACCGGTTATACCCATCTGGATCTCAGCGACCAGCTGATACCCGTCGCCTCTCATCTCTCTACACTGGGGCGCTCCTACGATGCGTTTTACAGCGGTTATTTGGCTTCCGGCGCACAGGTGGATCAAGTGCTTTGCATGATGGATCTTCTTTGCGATGAGAACACCCATATTTTTGTTGACCCTGCCTTCGGCGATCACGGAAGAATGTATTCCCTCATGGATGAAAGCATGCCTGCTCAGATGCGCAAGTTGTGCAGCCGTGCCCGCACCATCGTGCCCAATCTGACAGAGGCTTGTTTTCTGCTGGACGAGCGTTATCCCGGTGATGGCTGCACTCCCGAACAGATCGCCCGCCTTAGTGCAGGTTTGTTAGCACTGGGGCCTGAGAACGTTGTCATCACTGATATAGCTTTCAGCACAGAGCATACTGGGCTGGCCATTCAAAGCAAGCATATGCCGCAGCCGGTCTTCCTGTTCCGTTCCCGCTTTGAGGGCGTTTTCCACGGCACGGGCGACGTTTTTGCCTCGTTTCTTTTGGCAGGGCTCATGAACGGCCGCACTGTGCAAGATGCAGCAGCCCTTGCTCTTAATCTGACCCACGAAGCCATCGCCGTCACCTTGGAAGGCGGGCAGCCGCTTCGCTATGGCGTACAATTTGAAAAGATATTGCCCAAACTTTGGGAACAGCTTCGATAAGACGAAAAAAGGGGCTGTCTCAAAATGACAATTTGAAGAAATGAAAAGGCATGGAATGTTGCACATCCGGCAACGTTCCATGCCTTTTTTGACAGTCTTTTGCGATGAATTGGTAATATCTTCTTGTTTTGAGACAACCTCTTTGGTTTTATTTACCTTTTACCAAAGGTATCTTTAAACCAATTGGACACTTTTACATCGATACGATGGCTATTCTTCATAGCCACAGCGGCTTCCAGCGCTTTGGAGCGATATTCCCGGTTATCGGGCTGAGCCTTAACTGCTTCACGAAAACTGTCGTGAGCTTCTTCGTAGCGGCGAAGCCCCATCAGAATAACGCCATGGAGATAGTGCCAGCCATCATCCCGGCTGTCGGCACGGTTTAACTGGCGAAGGGCGCTGTCCATGTTGCCTTGCTCAATAAGGCGCTGGGCAAACTGCTTGGCTTCTTCCTGCGAGATCTTATTAAACGTGACCCGCTGACGGGAAGCGGTTTTCAAAGCTTCCTCATAAGCCAAATTCAGTTCCACCAGTTCATCCTGCGCTTTTTTCTGCTCGTCAGGGTCGGAAAACTTGTCCGGATGGCATTCCTTTACCCGCTGGCGGTAGGCAGCTCGTACAGCCTGCTCATCCGCATCAAGCGCCAGACCTAGAACACGAAAGGGATTTGCACGATACAGGGCTGCCACCTCCCCTCACAAACAAGCGTAACACACAGAACTAAATTGGCTCGCGGCGGATCTCAGCGCCCAACTTGCGCAGTTTTTCCTCAATGCGCTCGTAGCCGCGGTCGATATAAGAAGTTTCGTAGATCTCTGTAACACCTTTGGCCATCAAGCCTGCTACCACCAGTGCTGCACCGGCCCGCAGGTCGGTAACCCGAACAGGAGCGCCATACAGCTCCCGTACGCCTTCGATCAGCACGGTACGATCCACCAGCTTGATCTTCGCACCCATGCGGCGCAACTCGTCCAGATGCTTAAAGCGCTGTTCGAAAATGGTCTCGCATACGGTGGATGTGCCTGTTGCCATGCACAGAAGCGATGTCATCGGCTGCTGCAGATCGGTGGGAAAGCCGGGATACACACGAGTCTTGATATTGACTGCGCGCTGCTCTCCCTGAGGGCGAACACGAATGGAATCGTCGTTTTCCGTCACCCGGATGCCCATTTCCAAAAGCTTGGCAGTAAGAGCCTCCATATGGGTGGGAATGCAGCCATGGATGGTCACATCGCCGCGGGTAGCAGCGGCAGCGATCATCAGCGTACCGGTCTCGATCTGGTCGGGAATAACGGTATAGGTGCAGCCATGCAGCTCCTTTACGCCACGAATGCGGATAACATCGGTACCGGCGCCCTTTACCTTGGCGCCCATACTATTTAGGAAGTTAGCCAGATCGACGATATGGGGCTCCTTGGCAGCGTTATAGATGACCGTGGTTCCCTCGGCTCGTACAGCAGCCAGCATCACATTGATGGTGCCGCCAACGGTGACCATATCGAAGAACACGTCGTTGCCGACCAGCTTATCTGCCTTGGCGTACACCACGCCGCCTCGGTCATCGATCTCGGCGCCCAGTGCTGCAAAACCCTTCAGGTGCTGATCGATCGGTCGGCTGCAGAAATCGCAACCGCCGGGATAAGCCACCTCGGCCTTGCTCTGCCTGCCCAGCAGTGCACCCAGCAAATAATAGCTGGCGCGCAGACGGCTGGTAAGGTGATAGGGCACCTGATAACCATTCGCCTCGCTGGCATCGATGCGCATATAGCATTCCGGTACATATTCCACCTTGGCGCCCAGCAGGCGGAGAATGTCGATCAATGCGTATACGTCTTCGATATCGGGAAGGTTTTCGATGGTACAGGTTGCATTGCTCAATAGCGCTGCGGGGATGACAGCAACTGCTGTATTCTTGCCGCCGCTGACCGTAATTTCGCCAACCAGCGGATGACCCCCTGTAATCAGCATTTTATCCTTGCTACTCATGGATTCGACCTTGCGGCCTTCACCACCTCATTTCGGAGGATTTGCTTTCGCAGAGAATGTTTTATACCAAATTGCATTATACACCGAAACGGCGTACTTGGCAAGGGTTGGGCATTTTGCAGCCCGACATGCCAAATGCGCAAATGCGCTACTCTCTGCCTCTCTCAACTGAGTGAACCAACATCTGCTTGCAACGTTTTCAGAGAAATACCGCCCTGCTTCAAACAGGACGGTATACTAGCATTAAAAATATAGATCACCGGGGCGGTACCCTTGGGGCAGTTCCTCCTCCTCCAAAAAAGTGAAGGTCTCATCCTCCAAAACAGGCAGGAAAGCTTCGTAGGGCACCTGCGAAAATTCGCTGCCATAGCTGCTTGCGCCAAACCAACCGCCTTCTTTGGCTTTCAGGTTCAGGTCACGGGCAAACTTGGTCAGGTTGGAACAGTCGTGCACTGCCACAGGCCACTGTTCCTCTGCTGCTATACGCATGAAAACAAGGGTCAGATCCCGGCTGCTGATGGGGGACAGATAGCCAAGGCGGCACATATACATATTTTCGCCAAGGTAGTTATCCAAATTGTTCATATTCAGATGCAGCTCGGCGCAATTGATATAATCGATACCGGTTGCCAAGATGGCTTCCTTCTTTGCCATAAAAGTATCGAAGAATTCAGGTGTCATTGGCGTTTCAATGCCCACATCAGGAATGTACTTTTTCGCCATCGCCATGTTGCTGATGACTGCATCGGCGCAGTTGGTGCCACCCAGATTGAACCGAAGCTCATCCAGACCAGCTTCAGCCAAGGCCTTAAGAGACTCCTCTGTTACCCGCAGGCCATTGGTATACATATGCTGATGGATGCCCGCCTGATGGAACTTGGCAATAACGCCATAGTACTTTTCAATTTCCATAAAGGGCTCCAGATACACATAGGAAATACCCGTAGGCTTCTGGCAGGTATCCAAGAGCAGATCGATATCCTGCTCGTAAAATTTTGTGCCACCGATCTCCCACAAACCCTCGCCGATGGGAGGGATCTGATCCAGCTCGCCGTAGTTATAGCAAAATTTGCACTGGATATTGCATTTATTGGTTTTACGCACAGCGCTGAGACCCGTGCCCAGCAAACAGGAACGGCAGCCCTTGGGGAAGCGCTCATCCTCGCCCACATACAGCGTGCGACCCTTCAGGCTCTTAAGCACCGGGATCTGCGCCTTCAAAGTTTCACGCCGGGCCTCCACCGCCGCTTCGATCTGCGCCATGGTGGCATAAACGATCTCCTGCTGGTTGGGCGTCAGTTCTTCTTCTGGCGGCAATTCCGCAAAGAATGTAAACCACATCAGCGCATCCTTTTTACTGATCTTCATATCCATCCTCCTGTAGAAAAACGGCTATGCCGCTGCAATCTGCTCATCGACCCCAGTATAGCACGCCAGCCCCTGCATGGGCAAGTATGCACCGTCAGGAGCCGGTGGACTGATACTTGGACAACCCCAACCGAAAGAACAGATAGCATGGAACGATGAATACAAAGCCTGCCAGCGGCAACACCATCATCAGCCTGTTTTCGCTTCGGCCGATCAAGTACAAAAACGGATAGTACTGAAACAACGCAATGGGCACCACATAGGTAAGTAGTTTCAGCACGCCTTCACCATAAATTGATAGCGGATATTTACCGAATTCCCGTGCGCCGTCAGTAAAGATATTCATAAATTCTAACCCGTCAATGGTAAAAAAGCTGAACCCGGCGTAGAGGATAAAAAGCCCGGCAAACACACCGCATCCTCCTGCAAACATGGTGCAGAGCGTAGCGATCTTATCCCATGTCCAGACAATACCGCTGGCAGGGATGGCGTACCCGATCACCAGCATCGCCTGCAGAAATCGACCAAAACGTGTAAATTCCATGGTGGAAGTGAGCACCTGAAAAACCACGCTTCTTGGGCGCACAAGGATCCTATCCAGCTCCCCAGTGCGGATCAATCGGGGAAACACGTCAAACCCCCGTACAAAGCACTCCGTAAAGGAGTAGGACATCAGCACGATGGAAAAGCACAAAAGCACCTGCGAAAAGCTGTAACCATCCACCTGATGGAAGCGGGAAAACAAGAAATACATGCTTAGAAACGTAGTAAAAGAGACAAGAAACTGCCCGATCGTGGTCATTACGAAGGAGGCCTTGTATTGCAGCTGCGATTTGAGCAGCATGCTTAGATAGCGTTTGTACAGCATTTCATCAACCTCCCTGCACCACAACTTTTTTCAGTGCATGTTTCATGATGCACCGCCCGATCAGTGTAAGCGCGAGAAGCCATGCCACCTGCAACAAAATAGCTTGCCAACCTTCCCCTGTCGACAGATGACCGATGTAGATCAAAAACGGCGTGTTCTGCATGGAGCCAAACGGCAAAGCATACATCACCGGCTGAAGCCATTGCGGAAAGAATGGGATGGGGATGACCGCACCAGACAAAAATTCCAATACCGAAGTTACCAAAATGCGGATACCCATTGGCGAGATGGTATAAAAAGCGCTGATGTATACAAGCATGTTGAACGCAACCAGCACCAAAAAGCCAAGCAGCATAGAGAGAATAAACATACCAAAGGCAGCGAGATCTGCAGGCAAGCGGATGCCATAAGGCGCGGGCAGACATGCTACCACCAGCAAGATCGGAAAACATCTGAGCACCACCCGGGACAGACGGATCGCCATGTTTTTGACGAACCACATATTATACAGATCGCATGGTCTGCTCAGCTCATAAGCAATAGAACCCGAGGTGATATGGGAAAAGATCTCGTTATCGTAAAACCATGTCATAAACATAGCCAGAAACGCTTGCTGCAGCCAGATATAACTCGTCAATTGCTCAAAGGCCATTGGAAAAACATTTGTGCCGCTGCGGTAAAAGGCCCGATACATCAGCAGATTCATCATCCCCCAGAAAAACTGAGTGCTGATGCCCGCCCATGCGGCCGTGCGGTACTGCAAACCCGCAGCAAAGCGTATTCTAAAGAATGAAAAATACTGCTTCATATCTCAAATTCCTTATATAGCGAAACCACCAGATCGTCAATGGTTTCCCCTTCCACAGAAAGATCGTTAACTTCAACACAGCCGCTGATCTGACTGATCACCTGCGCTACAGGCATATGTTCAGTATTTACGCAGATCTGCGCATGTCCGTTCAAATCTTTTATGATCTGCATATCGGTAAGCTGCGGCAAGTGTTCGCCGGAATAATCCACCGTAATAGTACGGTGTTTCGATTTTCGATTTTTTAGCTCATCAAGCGTACCGTCCAACAAGATCTTGCCCTTACCAATGAGCAAAATTCTTTCAGTCAGTGCTTCAATATCCTGCATATCGTGAGTGGTCAGGATGACGGTGGTGCCTTTTTCTTTATTAAGAGCTTTGATAAAATCTCGTACTGCGATCTTAGACACAGCATCCAAACCAATGGTGGGTTCATCAAGGAACAAAATTTTGGGATCGTGCAACAGGGAAGCAGCAATTTCGCAACGCATTCTTTGCCCTAACGACAGTTGACGAGCCGGAGTCTTGACGATCTCGCCGATATCCAACATATCGGTAAGGGAGCGAAGGTTTTTTTGATATGTATTCTCTTGCACACGATAAATATCCCGAATCAGCTCAAAGCTGTCGATCACAGGCACATCCCACCAAAGCTGCGAACGCTGGCCAAAAACCACACCGATCTCCTTTACATGCTCCTTGCGTTCCTTCCAAGGTATGCGGCCGTTGATGATGCATTCGCCGCTATCCGGCGACATCACACCGCTCATCATTTTGATCGTCGAACTTTTTCCAGCCCCGTTGGGCCCAATGTAGCCGACCATTTCCCCATCTTGTACCGTAAACGAAACATCCTGCAAGGCATGGATCTCCGTATACTCCCGCTTGAAAAAAGAATGGACTGCTGCCTTGAAACCTGCCTCTCGTTTTGCGACCCGGAAGGTCTTGCGTATGTTTCGAAGTTCAATCACAATATCACCTTTCTTTCTGCCCAACAAAAAGCAGCACAGATTTGCCTGTGCTGCAACATTTGTCATTCTTTCGTAATTACCAACGCTAAGAAACAGATGAAGCAGGCATTTGGGGACTATTCATAATCCAAAAGCTCATGCTGATCCGCTCCTTTCACAAAGTAGCGAAACTATATCACTGTTCCTGTCTTTCTGTCAAGTATAATTTATCCCTATTACAGATGAAACGCTTATGGATGATAACTTCCCATATGCCATTCCATCCGATTACGGAATAATAACCCATAGCATGTCTGCAGATATGGTTCCCGCTGTGCTTCGTCCTCCATCGGGGAAGGCAGCATATCAGGAATGACCAATCGGCTATCATTGACTGTGACCCGCCAAAACCAAGGCCCCCGAATGAGAGCTGGAAAATACAGTTTCGCATCAGCCAACTTTTTCAGTTCTTGATATGCTTTTTCTCTTTGTTCGCTGGAAAGCAATGCACAACCATTCTCATAAGAGAGCAGGTCCTGACCGCCCATACCCCGAATACATGTAAGCACGATCATGTAATCCCCCACCCGAACCTCATCCAGCCATTCCGGAAAAAGCGTAAAGCCTTTCTCATTCAGCAGACACAATATCTCTTTCTTTTTATCCAACCCGTAAGCAAGAAGATCGTGCACAACATAATCTTCGCAGCGATATGTAAGCGTATCCGCCCGTTCCAAAGTATTCAATATTTCAATTACTGCTTGATAATCATCACAGTTTTCTCTAATTTCTGCAAAAAGCTCCTGCATGATCATATAGGACTGGTCATCCATCTTTGATCTCACTCCTATTCCTAAGCTACTGTTGCGGTAACACAAACAACAAATAGAAGCAACAAAAAAACCCGTAAATCACTCTACGGGTTTTTGGCTCCCCAGGTAGGACTCGAACCTACAACATTTCGGTTAACAGCCGAACGCTCTGCCATTGAGCTACTGAGGAATATAAGAAATGCGGCAGCGACCTACTCTCCCGGGCCGTCTCCAGCCAAGTACCATCGGCGTG
>JAZSRK010000081.1:0-5593 GCA_045538465.1 Candidatus Limiplasma sp.
AACTTTGCAAACCCACTTCATATTGATCGTCCTCCTAAAATATTTGATTTCGTTTGTTTTGTTTCTTTCAGGGAGGCTTCTTGCTGCCTCCTGATTTAGTGATACCCATACGCTATGTGGGTGAAACCACTTTTTCAAAAAAAATCACAAATTTGTCGAAAGTTTGTCTCCATGGGTCATAAGTTCGTGTTTCTTTAGGCAAACCCTTGACAAATCAACCCTTTCAAGATATGCTTCCTTTTGTAATGATTTCAATTATAGGAGCAGATGTGTTATGAAGATGAATCCCCTAAAAGGTATGAAAGATTATCTGCCGGATGAAATGCGCCTGAGGGACTTTGTACAGGGCAAGATCCTGGAGATCTACCGGGCCAGCGGCTTCGAACGTATTTCCACCCCCATGCTGGAGGATATGGAAAACTTGGATAAGAGCGATGGCGGCGACAACCTGAACCTGATCTTCAAAGTGCTCAAGCGGGGCGAAAAGCTGAATGCCGCTTTGGCTGCCGGTGATGAGAAAGCACTTTCCGATATGGGTCTGCGCTACGACTTGTCCCTGCCGCTCTCCCGCTACTATGCCGCCAACCGTGCCAGTCTGCCCGCCCCCTTCAAGGTGATCCAGACCGACCGGGTATTCCGTGCGGAGCGCCCCCAGAAGGGCCGCATGCGCGAGTTTGTGCAGTGCGACATCGACATTCTGGGCGATGACAGCATCAATGCGGAGATCGAGCTGATCGACGTGACCGCTCGTGCTTTGCTGGCCATCGGCTTTACCGATTTTACCGTCAACATCAACGACCGGCGCATGCTGCGCAGCATGCTCACCGCCATGGGTTTTGCCCCCGACACGCTGGATAGCGTATGCGTCACCTTTGACAAGCTGGACAAGATCGGCGCAGACGGCGTAAAGGCAGAGCTGACCAGCAAGGAATACCCCGCCGCTGCCATCGAAGCGCTGGATACCTTCCTGCGGGAGGGCGATTTCTCCATCGAGCACGTGGCCTCTTTCTTGGAGGATAAGACCCTGCCGGATAATCTGCTGTCCATCATCAACACCGTGCGCTCTCTGGCAGACGGCCGCTACGGCATCGCCTATGCGCCCTCCTTGGTGCGCGGGCAGGGCTACTACACCGGCGTTGTATTCGAGATCACCTGTGCTGCCTTCTCCGGCGCTGTGGCCGGCGGCGGCCGCTACGACGGCATGATCGGCAAATTTCTCGGTCAGCAGGTGCCTGCGGTGGGCTTCTCTATCGGTTTCGAACGCATCTGCGGCATCCTGATGGAACAGGGCTACAAGGCCCCTGTAGCCGAAAAGCTGGCTCTCCTCTACCGGGATGATGTTGCCTTTGCCGATGTACTCAAGAAGGCCGCCCGTCTGCGTGAAGAATACGCCGTTACCGTGCTGCCCCAGATGAAGAAGCTGGGCAAGCAGCTGGGCAATCTGGAAGCCTCTGGCTTCTCCGCCGTTGCTTTCTACGACAACGAGGAGATCAAGCTGCTGGGGCAGAAAGCTGAATGATAGATCCTGACCCTCCGTTCCGTAGTAAGGAACGGGGGGTCAGACTGTCGAGAACCCCCGGGTGGAGTCGCAGGGTCGCAACCCTCCGCCTGTGATCCGAAACCAGCGACATGTATTGCGGCCCAAATCCGATTACATCGGCTTTGGGCTTTAGCGCTGCCGCGCCTTTCAGGCTGTCCTCACGCCTCGGTTCGTTTTACTCACCCTTCCGGTGGTTTCGGAACCCTTGCGTAGCAAGGAATTCCTATCGCCGTTTGCCGCCCGGCGAGCCGTAGGCGAGTAGGCAAACGGTGCAAGCCTCGTCGAAAAAAACGCCATAGGCGAGGTTTTCGGCGATCTGGGCTCCTTCGCGAAGCGAGGGAGCTGTCGCCGTTAGGCGACTGAGGGTGCCCCAAGCAACGCCACTGTCCCAGAAACAGCAAGGTTCAGGCGCAACGGAAGAATCCCCCAAGACCCCCTTTTTGCAATAACCGCAAAGCGACCCGTCCAACCATATTTCTTATCAAATCAAGGAGGTACCCCCATGGCTGAACAACGTGCAAAAATCACCCAGCTAATGCCCCATCTCTGGCTCATCGACGATCTGGACGAAGCCACCTGCTACGTCATCGAAGGCAAGACCCATGCCATGGTCATCGATACCGTTAACGGTTGGGAGGATCTGAACGCCATCGTGCGCACCCTTACCCAGCTGCCTCTCATCGTGGTAAACACCCACGGTCATGTGGACCATGTATGCGGCAATGTGTATTTTGACGAAGCATGGGTGCACCCCGCCGACTTGGCGCTGGGCATTGAACACCTTGGCTACCAAAAGGAGTTCTACGAAAAGAACGACCTGACCCCCTGCCCCTTCCGGGAGTTGAGCATCGGTCAGGTATTCGACCTTGGCGATCTGGAGTTGGAAGTGGTGGATCTGCGCGGACACACCCCCGGCTCCATCGGTCTTCTGGACCGGAAGGATCGCATCCTCTTTACCGGCGATGCCATCAACACCCACTTGTGGATGCAGCTGGAAGAGAGCCTGCCCATTGCCGAACTGCTCAAGATGCTTCAGGAAGTGAAAGCGCAGTACGGCAGCGAGTTCGACTACATCCTGCATGGTCACGACAAGGGCCTGCGCAAGGCTGCACCTGTGATCGATCAGCTGATCAAAGGCTGTGAAGAATTGCTGGCTGGCAAGGGCGAAAACGACCCTTCCTACGTATTCTTCGAGGATCAGGTATGCAAGCAGCACCCCATCAGCGATGTGGAGCGCGAAGTGATCGTGTACCAAGCCCACAACATCCGCTAACAACGTTCAATAGCAAAACCCCGTCCCAGACCGTTTTTTCGGTCGGGGACGGGGTCGTTTTGTTGCAGTCAAGTTATAGCAGCTTACTGTGCAGCAGCCTGCTTGTTCTTTACAACTTCCAGCACGCCCAGCACTACGGTTACAAAACCTGCAACCGCTAAAGCGGCAGAAATGCCCAGATGCACATTGCACATAGGAACCATCGTAAAGATGAAATTGGTATAGTAGTTGAGCACGCCCACGATGCCAGCGCCAAGGGGCAGCACGGAGGGCAGAACATTTTTCATAAAGATGGAGCACAGCACAACGCTGGCCACCAGCAGGAAGAACAGCGCAATGGGCAGCTTGGTAACATTGTTGATATTGTAGGTATACTCGTTGGCGGTAACTTCCTTGATCTGTTTTTTCAATTCCTTGGCAGCTTCATCTTCGGGGAGACCCATCTCCGCTACGATAGCAGCAGCTTTGGCTTCGATAACATCAGTGTTTGCGGCTTTCAGCTCGTCGTACTGAGCATCGAAGGTCTTCTGCAGCTTGGTCTTGCTCTTAGCACCGCCAGCGTGCTGCTCGGGGAACCAAAGAAACTCCTGAATAGAAACACCCTGTGCTTCCTCGCCTTCGCCCACCTGCCAGTAGGGCAAAAACTGAAAAACCAGCAGGCACAGCGCCAGTGCTGCGCAGAGAATGCTCAACACGGAATAATTCTTGGAAGAAACCTTAAACATCCATATCTCTCCTTACTTTTCAGGAAACACCGCCTACGTCTTTCAGTGTGAAGGAACCAAGAGGCAATTATTCCAAACGATACATTCATTATACTATTAAGCAAACCCGCTGACAAGGAAATTATCCGGTGGTTTTGGACAAAATAATATAATTTTAGGGCAAAAAACACAAAAAAGCCAAAACTGCACTCAGCAGGAAGAGAACCCCGCCGTGGATCGTTCTATTATCGATCAAGAAGCGATCCTATCAAGGCTAAATGCTTGTTCGCAAAAAGAAAAAGAGACAGCCTTTCTGCTGCTTTCAATCTACCTACAATCACTAGATTAAGGTAACCATATATCAAAAGCCCGGAAACCGCTTATCCAAAGCAGCTTCCGGGCACTTTTCATTTTACTTGGCAGGGGCAGCGTCCTTCATAAAGGCGGCATACGCCTTTACAGCCTCGTACAGATCGGCTTTGCTGATGATCTCCTCCGGGGCGTGCATGCTCAGCACAGCCACGCCGGAGTCGATCACTTCCATGCCGTAGAGGGCGCAAATGTAGGCGATGGTACCGCCGCCGCCCACATCCACCTTGCCCAGCTCGGCGGTCTGCCAGCAAACGTTGTTCTCATCCATGATCTTGCGCAGACGGGCGATGAATTCTGGGTTGGCATCGTTGGAGCCGGACTTGCCCCGGGAGCCGGTAAACTTGTTGTAGCACACGCCCCGACCCAGCTGGGCAGCGTTCTTCTTTTCAAAGGCAGCAGCGTAGAGGGGATCGTAACCGGCGCTTACATCGCAGCTGAGCATGCGGCTGTTTGCCAGTGCACGGCGCAGGCGCAACTCGCTATATTCGCCGGTGAGGTTCATCAGCTCGGCCATGGCATTCTCAAAATACTTGGCCCGCATACCAGTAGCGCCCACGCTGCCGATCTCCTCCTTATCTGCAAAGAGGCAGCAGCAGGTGTAGGCAGGGGTCTCTGTAATGGACAGGATGGCTTCCAGCGCAGCATAGGCGCATACACGGTCATCGTGACCATAGCCAAGGATCATGCTGCGATCCAGACCAAAATCGCGGGCAGGGCCAGCGGGCACGGCCTCGATCTCGGCAGAGATCATGTCTTCTTCCTCAATGCCGTACTTATCCTTCAAAATCGCCAGCAGACCAGCCTTTACCGGCTCCTTTTCCTCATCCTTGAGGGGCTTGCCGCAGAGGATGATATCCAGCCCTTCGCCGGTGATCACCTCGCTGGCCTTCTTGCTCATCTGCTCGGCAGACAGGTGGATGAGCAGATCGCTGACGCCCACCACAGGATCGGCGGGGTCTTCGCCGATAACGATGTTCAGCATGGTGCCATCCTTCTTGCACACCACGCCATGCAGCGCCAGCCCGCGGGCCACCCACTGGTACTTCTTGATGCCGCCGTAATAGTGGGTATCGGCATAGGCAAAGTCGCTATCCTCGTAGAAGGGGTTCTGCTTCAGGTCGATGCGGGGGGAGTCGGTATGGGCACCGACGATATTGATGCCCGCCTCCAGCGGATTCTGGCCAAGCAGGAACAGCATGACTGCCTTATCCATGCAGTTGACGTACACCTTATCGCCGGGTTTCAGTGCGTTGCCAGCCTTCACGGCAGCGTACAGGTCGGTATAACCGGCAGCCTTGGCCATCTCGATGGCGCGCTGTGCGCACTCCCGCTCGGTTTTGCCTGCATCCAGAAATTCTTTGTAGTTCTTTGCCGTATTTTCGACCGCAGTGAGAGCGGCTTCGTCATAGGTCTTCCATGCATTGGGTCGTTCCATGATGCGATTCCTCCGTTTGAAAGCGCATATGATGCGCTGGTTTTGTGCTGTTCACAGCATACCCTGAAAATGGGGGTTCGTCAATGGGGGGAAAGGAAAAGAGTGGGGTGCAGGGGTCTCTTAGACCCCTCAGACTGTCGAAAAAGTCCAGCGAAAGCTGGGCTTTTTCATATAAAAATGGTAAAATAGAAGAAAAGAGGGAAAGAAGAGAAGAAGCATGTTGAATCAGCAGCAGGAACTACGCCGTCGAGTGGTAGAGATTCTGAGCA
>JAZSRK010000087.1:0-35582 GCA_045538465.1 Candidatus Limiplasma sp.
GCTGCCGCTGCCGAAGAAGCCGCTCCTGTAGCTGCCGAAGCTACCACCGAAGCTACCGGCGCTGCAACTGGCGAAGCCGCTACTGCCGAAGAAGCCGCTCCCGCTGCTGTAGAAGCAACTGCCGAAGCTACCGGCTCTGTCACTGGTGAAGCTGCCGCTCCTGTAGCTACCGAAGCAACCACCGAAGCTACCGCTTCTGCTACCACCGAGACCACTACTGAAGCAACTTCTGCTTCTACCGCTGCCGTCGAAGCTATTGCATCCGCAACCTCTACCACTGTGGAAGCCACTTCTGTAGCAACGCCCCTGAATGCGAATGTTCAAAAAGGACAGTACTCTCTGTGGGATCTGTTCAGCGGTAACATTCCCGGTATGTTGGGCGAAACTTGTAAGCTGACACTGCTGCTTGGCGGTTTGTACCTGATCTTCCGCCGTGTTATCGACTGGCGCATCCCGCTCAGCTTTATCGGTACAGCTTTTATCCTATTCTATATCCACACTGGCGACCTTTATTCCGTTTTGTACCAGCTGCTAAGCGGCGGTTTGATCCTTGGTGCATTCTTCATGGCGACCGACTATGTTACTTCCCCTGTAAGCAAGTGGGGTCGAGTGATCATGGGTGCCGGATGCGCATTGGTCCTCTACGTGATCCGCTTCTTTAACGCTGGTTACCCGGAGGGCTGCTCCTTCGCCATTTTGTTTATGAATGTGCTTACTCCGCTGATCGATCGTTACACTGCCCGCAAGCCCTTTGGCTATGTAAAGCCGCCTAAGGACGGGGAGAAAGGAGCTGCCAAAGCATGAAGAACAATCGACTGATCAAGATCTTCACCAACGGCATCGTGAATGAGAACCCCACCTTCCGCCTTCTGTTGGGCATGTGCCCCACGCTGGCCATCACCAAGGCTGCATCCAGCGGTTTGGGCATGGGGCTTGCCACCACCTTCGTGTTGGTATTCTCCAACATGGTCGTTTCTCTGCTTCGTAACATCATTCCGGAAAAAGTTCGCATTCCCAGCTTTGTCGTGGTCATTGCAACCTTCGTTACTATTATCGATCTGATGATCAAGGCGTTTCTGCCTGCGCTTTCCAGCACGCTGGGCATCTATATTCCCTTGATCGTTGTCAACTGCATCATCTTTGCCCGTGCAGAGTCTTTCGCATCCAAGAACCCCGTGCTGCCTTCCATCGCCGATGGTCTGGGCATGGGTCTGGGTTTCACCTTGGCTCTTGTGATGCTTTCCTCTGTGCGCGAGATCATTGGTACCGGCTGCTGGTTTGGCATGCAGATCATGCCCGAAGGCTACCAGCCCATGGCCATTGCTACCAGCCCCAGCGGCGGCTTTATCTTCCTTGGTCTTTTGCTGCTGGCTGTAAATGCGTTTGTGCAGTATACCGAACGCCGCAAGGCTGAAAAGGAGGATGAGATCCTGTGAGCAATCTGTTGCTGATCATTGTTGGCGGCGTGCTTGTCAACAACTTCGTCATGTCGCAGTTCCTCGGTATCTGTCCCTTCCTTGGCGTATCCAAAAAAACCGAGACCGCTCTTGGCATGGGCATGGCCGTTACCTTCGTTATGGCCCTTGCATCACTGATCACCTACTTCATTCAGACCTACCTGCTGCTGCCGCTCCATCTGGAATACATGCAGACCATCGCATTTATTCTGGTGATCGCTATGCTGGTGCAGGTTGTTGAAATTGCACTTAAGAAGATTTCTACATCTTTGTATCAGGCACTGGGCGTATATCTGCCTTTGATCACCACCAACTGCGCTGTGCTGGGCGTTGCTTTGCTGAACGTTCGCGAAGGCTACAACCTGATCGAGTCTGTTGTAAACGGCATCAGCGGCGCTTTGGGCTTTACGTTGGCAATCGTTCTGTTTGCAAGCATTCGTGAGCGTTTGGCCGTTAGCAACATGCCCAAGTGGATGAACGGTTTCCCCGGTGCACTAATCACTGCCGGTTTGATGGCCTTGGCCTTCCAAGGTTTCAACGGCTTGCTGTAACAGGGGAGAGGAGAGAACAAAATGAATGCTATTTTGATTGCGGCTGCCGTATTGGGCGTGCTGGGTCTGCTGTGCGGATTGCTGCTGACGGTCGCCAATAAAGTATTTGAGGTTCCCAGCAACCCCCAGAGGGATGCCGTTCGTGCCTGCTTGCCCGGCGCAAACTGCGGCGGCTGTGGCTTTGCCGGTTGCGATGCTTTGGCAGATGCTATCGTGGAAAACCGTGCACCTATCAGCGCATGCCCGGTAGGCGGTCAGCCTGTCGCAGACCAGATCGCTGAGATCATGGGCGTGGAAGATCTGCCCGATCAGGTTCGCCAAGTTGCAACTGTTGTTTGTCAGGGCAGCAGCGACCGCTGCCGCAATAAGTTCCCTTACCACGGCATACAGGATTGTGTGGCTGCTTCGCTGGTAAACGACGGCAACCGTTCCTGCAAGTATGCTTGCTTGGGGCTTGGTACCTGCGTGCGTGTGTGTCAGTTTGATGCCATCCACATCGATCCCTACACCGGCATTGCTAAGGTTGACCCTGACAAGTGCCAGAGCTGCGGTGCTTGCGTTAATGCTTGCCCCAAGAATGTTCTCAGCTTGCAGCCCGAGACCGTTTCTGTACGTCTTTTGTGCCGTGCAGCTGAAGAAGGCTTCTTGGTAAGCGATAACTGCAAGATCGGCTGCATTGGCTGCGAGCATTGCGCTAATGCCTGCAAGTTTGGTGCCATTACCATGGTCAACCACCTGCCCGTGTTTGATATGAGCAAATGTGTTGGCTGCATGATGTGTGCGGAAGAATGTCCCACTGGCGCCATCTGGGGCGACTTTGATAATCGTCAGATCGCCGAGATCGACCGTGATCTATGCATTGGCTGCACCATCTGTAAGCGCACCTGTAAGTTTGAGGCTATTTCCGGCGAATTGAAGCAGATCCACGAAGTGAATGAAGCTTGCACCGGCTGCGGCGAATGCGCTAAGAAGTGCCCCAAGAAGGCCATTACAATGCATGTACGCAAGCATGTACGCGATGCAAACGCAAAGGTGGGTACCACCAAGAACGACTACGCCGTACCTAAGGCAGAATGATCGTTTTAAACGCAAAGAGCCGAACGAGAAAGCTCCCGTTCGGCTCTTTTGCAGCGAAGGAGGAAGCACTCAAATGAAATTTGGTCTCATTGGCGCTGGCAATATGGGCGGCACCATCTTGAAAAGCGCTATCAATAAAGGCTACATTGCGCAGGAAGATGCTATTGTATACGATGTTGCTGCGGCACAGACCCAGCGGCTTTGTTCTCATTATCCCGCTGTAACGGTAGCCGAAAGCAACCTGCAGCTTGCTCAGGAGGCAGACTGCATTCTTCTTGGCGTGAAGCCGGTCTTTCTCTCCGGCGTATTAGAAGAGATCCGTCCCTATGTTCAGGGCAAAGCGATCATCTCGATCGCAGCAGGTTGGTCCATGAATATGCTGAACAATGGGCTGGGCGCAGATCACGGAGCAATGGTGCTTCGTGTAATGCCCAATACGCCCGCATTGGTGGGGGAAGGGTATACTGCACTTTGCGAGGAGACTACGCTTTCAGCCGATTGGATGGAATGGGCAAAAGGTCTGTTTGATTGCCTTGGAAAGACTGCCATCGTACCCGAACGGCTGTTTGACGCTGTGATCGCTGTCAGCGGTAGCAGCCCCGCCTATATTTATACCCTCATCGATGCTATGGCATTGGGTGCTGTAAAGCAGGGGATGCCTCGTGCTATGGCTTTGGAAGCAGCTGCGCAGGCTGTATTAGGCTCTGCCAAAATGGTTTTGGAAACTGGCGAACATCCCTGCAAGCTCAGAGATGACGTTTGTTCTCCTGCCGGAACCACCATCGAAGCAGTGGAAGTTCTCAAAGAGACAGGTTTTGAGGCTTCTATCATGGCCGCTATGGAAGCTGCCGCCGATCGCAACCGTGAAATGACTGCCAAATAACCACTGAAAGGATCAAAGCGAATGAGTGAGCTGAAACCCAAAAAGACGGTGTTGCTGTATACAGACGGTGCATGCTCCGGCAACCCGGGCCCAGGCGGATGGGGCTGTGTGCTTTCTTTTCAGGGTAAAACCAAGGAATTATCCGGCCATATGCCTTCCACCACCAACAACCGTATGGAGATATTTGCCGTCATTAGCGGCTTGGGCGCTCTGAAGGAGCCTTGCAAGGTAGAGGTGTACTCCGACTCAGCGTATACAGTAAATGCCTTCAATGAGCACTGGATCGACAATTGGCAAACCAATGGATGGATGAATAGCAAGAAACAACCCGTAGAGAACAGCGACCTGTGGAAATTGCTGTTGCAGATCATTCGGGTAAAAAAACACGATGTTACGTTCCATAAAGTAAAGGGGCACGCAGACGATCCGCTGAACAACCGCTGCGATGAACTTGCAACCTCAGCCATTAAAGAATACCGCAGAATGAATGGGGAAGAGGTAGAAGAAGAAACCAAACCAGCAACTCCCGCAAAACCGGAAACAAAAGAATAACGACATGAACGAACTTTTTGCAGCCAAGTTGCGAAAAGTTCGTTTTTTGTTGATATACAATAGTTTTCAAACATTTTCGATCAACAACGAAATAGTAAAAAAGTGCTCAAAACACGCTAAAACCATTGACAGATCTAACTTTTTGATATATACTACTTATAAACTATTCGCTAAAGAATACTTTTACGAATAGTTTAATAGTGAAATGCATTCTTTTTAAGAAACGAGGCTTTACTATGGCGAAAACCCGGTATTATGAGCAACTTGCAGACGAACGCACCGAACGTACACGCCAAATGCTGCTCACGTTGCCTGTAGCTTGTTCCGATTTTATCAATAGCATCACCATGACCACCAGTCCGCTTACCAGAATGGCGTACACGATCGATTTTGGCACGTTTTGCGAGTACGCATGCAAAGAGATCCCCTATTTTGCAGACAAAATGCCGCGAGAATGGACAGACGAAGACTTTTCCCAACTCTCTGCCAAAGATCTGCGGGGATATTCCGATTATCTCACGCTGTATATGAAGGATTCTTCCAGTGATGAACAGCGCATTCTTCGCAATCATGAATGCGGCGTTATGCGCAAGTTATCTTCTCTTCGCTCATTTTTCGACTTTCTTTTCAAAGCAGAACGCATCCCTGGTAATATGGCAGCGCTGGTCTCCTTGCCCAAACTGCATGAGAAGCCTATTTTATACCTGATCAACGACGAAGTGGAACGTTTGCTTGAAACAGCCAGTGAAGGCGAATCGCTGACCGATCGTCAAAAGCAATACCATCAATTGACCAGATTACGTGATATTGCCATTTTGATGCTCTTTCTGGGTACGGGCATTCGTGTTAGCGAATGCGTAGGCATCGATATTGATGATTTAGATTTCCATCTGAATGCTGTTTTGGTAACGAGGAAAGGTGGAAACCAAGTCATTTTATATTATCCGCCAGAAGTTGCACAGGCTCTTGAGCAGTATTTGGTTGAACGGCGGAAAATCGAAGCATTGCCTGAACACCGAAACGCCTTGTTCTTATCCTTACAGCGCAAGAGGATCAGTCAGCGTGCTGTGCAGTTAATGGTAAAAAAGTATTGTTCCATTGCGGTCCCCCTCAAAAAGCGCATGAGTCCGCACAAACTGCGCAGTACCTATGCCACCCGCTTGTATAACGAAACAGAAGATATTTATTTGGTAGCGGATGCGCTCGGCCACTCCGATGTAAACACCACACGCAAACACTATGCAGCCATTAGTGATAAGCGTAGGCGCGAAGCTGCAAAGAACGTATATTTGCCAACGGTTTCAGAATATGAAAAGAAGGATCGATGATGAAAGTAAAGAAATAAAAACATTTGTTCGCAAATGATTGCAAAACGTTATCTTATCGTGTATACTAAGATTGAATAAATAGAAGGAGGCGGTTGTTCGTGGCTGGTAAGCGGAACGATACGCAAAGCAAGATCCTTGAATATATTGAAACTTCTTCTCAGATCAACGGCTATCCGCCTTCTGTGCGCGAGATCTGCGAAGCTACGGGCCTCAAGAGCACTTCCACCGTTCACGGCCATTTGGTAAGGCTCGAAAAGAAAGGGCTGCTCAACCGTACATCCATGCGCCCCCGCGCCATTACTGTGCCAGATGACCATAAGAAATACAAGATGGATATGGTGGAAGTACCCATTGTGGGTAAGGTTACCGCCGGTGCACCCATCACCGCCATCGAAAATATCGAAGATTATATCTCTTTGCCAAAATCGATGATCGGCGAAGGCGACCACTACATCCTCAATGTTTGCGGTGAAAGCATGATCGAAGCCGGCATTATGGATGGCGACTATGTGGTCGTGCGCAAACAAGCTACCGCCTACAATGGTGAGATCGTTGTCGCCATGATCGAAGACGATGCCACCGTAAAGCGCTTTTATAAAGAAAACGGGCATTTCCGCCTCCAGCCGGAAAATTGCACCATGGAACCCATCATCGTGCCTGAAGTGACCATTCTTGGCAAAGTTGTGTCCTTGTACCGCATGTTCTAAGAAAGGATGGTTTACATGAGCGGTAAACCATATTTTGTGGTCGTTGGCGGCTGTAATTTTGATATGTACGCAATACCCGATAAGCCATTGCTCGAAGCAGATTCCAACCCCGGTAAAGTGTTTACCGCTCCCGGCGGTGTTGGGCGCAACATAGCCGAAAATCTAGCCCGGCTGGGCTCTTCTGTTACCATGCTAACTGCTCTTGGTACAGATGCTTTTGGAGATGCGATCGTGCGTCATGCTGAAAGTGCTGGGCTCGACTTCTCCAATGCGCTGCGCCTCCCCCATGCTTCTACCTCTGTGTATGTTTGCATCAACAAACACGATGGCGATATCGCTGTTGCGGTTTCGGATATGGATATTTCCCAGCAAATAACGCCTGAATATCTTCAAAGCTGTCGGGGTGTGCTGGAGAGAGCAAGCCTTGTGATCGCTGATACCAATCTTTCACCCGAAGCCCTTGTCTATCTGGCTGAGCATTACGGTGCAAAGCTTTGTGTTGACAGTGTATCCACTGCCAAATCGCAAAAGCTCCTACCCATTCTTTCACATCTTTATTGCATCAAGGCCAACCGTTCAGAAGCCGCCTGTGTTTCAGGTGTAGAGATCAAAACCACCAAAGATGCCGCTGTTGCAGCACAAAAGCTGCATACAATCGGCATCCCTTGGGTCATGATCACCTTAGGCGAAGATGGTGCTTACCTCTCCAACGAAAAGCAATCATTCTGCATGCCTCTTATGCCCGGTGAAACTGCAAATACCAGCGGCTGCGGAGATGCTTTCTTTGCAGGTGCGATCATCGCCTTGGCCGAGAATAGACCCGTAAACGAAACCCTGCGCTATGGTCTTGTGATGGCACGGCTATGCGCCGCTTCCCCATCGGCGGTCTCCCCTATGGTTTCTCGCAAAGAATTAGAAAACACTCTGCAAAAATATCAAGGAGGCGCATGGCAATGAATCTATACCATTATCTCTGGATCTCTGATAAAGTGAAAAATGCCCTTGCCAACAACATGCCTGTTGTGGCGCTGGAATCTACCATTATTTCTCACGGTATGCCCTATCCTCAGAATGTAGAGACTGCCCTTTTGGTAGAGAAGACCGTTCGCGAGAGCGGTGCTGTCCCTGCTACGATCGCCATTATCGGCGGCAAGATCTCCGTTGGTATTTCTCCTGAGCAGATCGAATATCTGGGGAAGAAAGGCTTGAATGTTATCAAGGCCAGCCGGCGCGACCTGCCCATTCTGCTTTCCCGCGGAGAAGACGGCGCCACAACCGTGGCCACCACTATGATCGGTGCTGCTTTGGCCGGTATCAAGGTATTCGCCACCGGCGGTATCGGCGGCGTACATCGTGGTGCTGAAACCACCATGGATATTTCTGCCGACTTGGAAGAACTCGCTCAGACCGATGTTACCGTAGTCTGCGCCGGTGCAAAATCCATTCTGGATCTTGGCTTGACCCTTGAGTATCTGGAAACCAAAGGCGTTACCGTTATTGGCTACGGCACCGAGGAATTACCCGCTTTCTACTGCCGCAAGAGCGGTTTTAAAGTGGATTATCGTGTGGATGATCCCAAGGAGATCGCTGCTGCTATCCATGTAAAGAACACCTGCAAGCTGAGCGGTGGTCTGCTGGTCGCAAACCCCATCCCCGAAGAGTATGCCATGAACGAAGAAGAAATGACCGAGCGGATCGATACCGCTGTTAACATGGCAAACGAATTGGGCATCAAGGGCAAGGAGATCACCCCCTTCCTGCTGGATAAGATCAAGACCCTTACCGAAGGCCGGTCTTTGGAAGCCAACATCAAGCTGGTGCTAAACAATGCACGCCTTGGCGCCGCTATTGCTAAAGAGCTGTCTGCCATGAACTGAGCCGTTCATGGTTCTATAACACAATCGCCGCCTGCAAAGGCGGCTTTCTCATTGCGTTAGTTTGTGTTTCACAGCTTTTCGTGGTATGATATTGTTATTATCTTACCCACCTTTTGTATATACTACCACTCCCCTATGGAGATAACACAGACGAGGTGAAACCCACTATGCTGCCTATTGAAAATCCTGTTGCAAACAACAGCGAAAACAGCTCCTTACCAAACGAGAACGAACAAGAGACCACCTCTCAAGAGCGGGTATCTTTGCAATGCAGTGTGCTCAATGTTGTAAACTATGTTTTGCAACAAAACCGCATTCCCGTCATTCAGTCGCTGTGTATTCACAATCCTACCGATACAGCCCTTGAGAATTTGGAGCTGACCATCGCAGCAAGCCCCGATTTTGCTTTGCCAATTCAAAAACTGATCGATTATGTACCAGCACAAACCAACTATGAAGTAAAAGATATTCGTCTGGCACTCAATGGCGAATTTTTGGCAGGTCTTACAGAGAAGTTGACAGGCATTCTTACTTTTACCCTCGAGCAAGAGGACACCATTCTTTGCACAGAAAATGTCGAGATCACCACGTTGGCCTTTGACCAGTGGCATGGCAGTTCCTTCTTTCCTGAATTACTAACAGCGTTTATTACGCCCAATCATCCAGACGTGGTACGCACCATCAGGCAAGCTGCTGCGTTGCTGGGTCAGTGGACGGGCGACCCGTCTCTGGACGGCTATTTGAGCAACGATCATTCAAGAGTACTTTTGCAAGCTGCCGCTATCTACTGCGCACTGCAAAACCAACAGATCGTCTATGCGTTGCATCCAGCCAGCTTTGAACGGGTCGGGCAGCGGATCCGGCTTTGCGATGCTGTACTGGAACAAAAGCTGGGTACCTGCATGGATCTGACCCTCTTATACGCCTCTTGCCTTGAGGCGATCGGTCTTCACCCCATTCTCGTTTTGAAGCCTGAACATATTTTTACCGGTTTCTGGCTTGATAAGCTCACTTTTCCCGAACCGGTGCAGGATGATGCATCTGCCCTTACCAAGCGTCTTGCCAATGGCGTTAACGAGATCGCTGTAGTGGAAACCACCTGTTTGGTTGCAGGAAAAAATGTATCCTTTGACGAAGCTCGTCAAGCAGCCGAACAATCTTTGATCGGCGAACATCCCATCGACTATTTGCTGGATGTTACCCGTGCCCGTCTCAGCGGGGTCTCTCCCCTACCCAACCGCGTGCGCACCGAAACCGGCTGGCATATCGAACCTGAAAAAGAGCACACAAACACCTCTGAAGCACCCACTCAGTTTGGCGAAGTGATCCATATCAGCGAAAACCAAACAGAAGAATTCAGCAAGAAGATCCAATGGGAACGCAAACTGCTGGATCTGGGTCTCCGCAACACGCTTATCAATATGCGCCTGAGCCGTTCTGTTCTGCCGATCCTCACCCCTACGCTGGATCTGTTGGAAGATGCGCTGGTAGAAGGCCGTGAGTTTGCCATTCTTCCCCGTCCGCTGGATTGGCAGCCTTCTGAAGGTAAAGATCTCTTTGATCAGCTGCACGATTTGAGCGCAAACACAGAACTTTTGAAACACGAGTTTGAAAACAGCCGCCTGCGCACCATTCATACCGATAAAGAATTGGAACAAGCGCTGAAACACCTGTACCGTACCGCCAAAACCTCTTTGGAAGAGAATGGCGCTAATACACTGTATTTAGCCTTAGGGCTTTTACGCTGGTACGAAGGGGAGCGAAGCCAAAAGGCCCGCTACGCACCGCTGATCCTGATACCTGTTGATGTGGTACGCAAGGTTTCTACCCATAGCTACCATATTCGTCTGCGTGATGATGAACCGCAGATGAACATAACCGTGCTGGAAATGCTCAAGCAGGAGTTTGGCATCGTGGTAAACGGGCTGGATCCCCTGCCGGGCGATGGAACGGGTGTTGATATTCGCAAGGTACTTACCACTGTACGCAAAGCCGTTATGGGAAAGAATCGATGGGATGTGCTCGAATCGGCCTATTTGGGTATTTTCTCCTTCTCTCAGTTTGTGCTCTGGAATGATATCCACAACCGCTCTGAAGAACTGAGCCGCAATAAGATCGTACGCAGCCTGATGGATGGCAAGCTGGCATGGAATGCCGAGGATATGCAGCTTGGCAAACGAGTAAACGAAGATTCGGTCTATTTGCCATTGCCAGCAGATGCTTCCCAGCTATTTGCTATTGAGGCAGCAGCAAATGGTCAAAGCTTCGTTCTTCACGGCCCGCCCGGTACCGGCAAATCGCAAACCATTACAGCTTTGATCGCCAACGCACTGGCACAAGGTAAAACAGTTCTCTTTGTTGCCGAAAAAATGGCAGCACTGGAAGTTGTAGAAAAACGATTGGAAGCCATCGGTTTGGGCGATTTCTGTTTGGAGTTGCACTCCAATAAGGCGAAAAAACGTGCTGTGCTCGAACAGTTGCGCCTTGCCACCGAAGTGACCCGCGACCAGACGCCGGAAGCATACGAGATGAAGGCCAACCAATTGTCTCTCCTTCGTAAAGAATTGGATAGCTATGAAGAGGCGCTGCACCGTCCCACTGGCAGCGGTATGTCGCTGTTTGACCTGATCAACGAATATGAGGCCTGCCAAGATGCACCCGATTTACCCCTATTTGACGACGGATTTCTTGCGGGCATTACGCCGGAAGCACTGGACAGGCATCAAACTGCATTGGAACGTTTGGTAGCTGCTGGACGTGAGGTGGGACATCCCCACGGGCATGTGCTATCCCCCATCACCGGCGTGATCTATACCCAACATATGCGGCTTACTTTGCCCCAGCAGATCGCCGATTATCAAAAAGCTTTGGAAGACTTCCAAGACGCAAATGATGCATTCGTAGCAAAGATGCCTTTTGCAAACGATGGTCATACGACCCTTCATGCATTGGAAGTACGCTGCAGCATTGCAGCCGAATTGGAAAAATGGCTTGTTGCTCCCCGAGCATGGGCCAAAGCAGAAAGCCCCAACCGATACTTGTTGGATGTGCGCGCTATGGCGGCGCATTTCCGCAAGGCAACAGAATTGCGCCGTGTTTTGCTTACGCAATGGACGCCGGATTTTCTAAAAGAGAACGGCCGCCAGCTTCGCATGGAATATAACCAAAATAATAGCAAATGGTTCCTTGGTAAGCTGATAGGCATGGGCGAATTGACAAGGCGGCTATCCGGTTATGCAAAAACACAGCTCATGCCTGACAGATTAGGTACTGAGCTGGAACGATTGACCGCTTATCAGGAAGAAGCAGAAGCAGCCAAAGAGCTGTTTGCTCGCTATGGAGACGGACTTGGTCAGCTTTACCTTGGCGAAGCAACGCAATGGGAACAGATCGATGCTCTGGCAGCAGCCCTTCAGCAAAGCGCCATGCATTTATCTGCGCTGGCACAAACCGAAGAAGTACGCCAGCAATACGCAGGTGACCAGCGGTACGCACCACTTTTGAGAAACCTTATAGAGAGCAGAAAAAAACTTGTTTCTGTGCAAGACCAGCTATTTGCTGACT
The DNA here is from genome assembly GCA_045538465.1 of Candidatus Limiplasma sp. Classification (GTDB taxonomy): domain Bacteria; phylum Bacillota; class Clostridia; order Christensenellales; family Aristaeellaceae; genus Limiplasma. Next base: position 11,997 of record JAZSRK010000087.1, read on the forward strand.
TAGGTATTTCGCCTTATGAAGGCGAGCAATGGCTTGCCCATCAGAGCGAGCTTTGTCAACTTTTGCTCACTCATCGAAATGAGCTTCGCAATTGGATCTATTTTAATCAAGCTGCCCGAGATGTTGCCGATTGCGGCATACCCCAGCTGGTTGCAGCCTACCGCCATGGAATGGCGCACGAAGACCTTTGGCCAGCCTATCGTAAAGCACTCTGTCAGTCGCTGGCCTCCACCCACATTGATAATGACCCTGCTTTGTACGATTTCTCCGGTGCTGTATTTAACGAGAAGATCAAACAGCTCAAGCGGATGGATCAGGAATTGATGTCGCTGACACGTCAGGAGATCTTCTGCCGCTTGGCCGCCCGTGTACCTAGCTTTACCAAAGAAGCAGCACAAAGCTCGGAGCTTGGCATTCTGCAGCGGGCCATTCGAAGCAATGGCCGTGGAATGAGTATTCGCAAGCTCTTTCAACAGATCCCCAATTTGCTGCCGAGGCTTTGCCCCTGCATGCTGATGAGCCCCATATCAGCCGCCCAGTATCTGGAACCCAGCCGGGAGCCTTTTGATCTGGTGGTATTCGACGAAGCTTCTCAGCTGCCTACCTGCAAGGCTGTAGGGGCCTTGGCAAGAGGCAAGGATGCCGTTATCGTAGGCGACCCCAACCAGATGCCGCCCACATCGTTCTTCATGTCTGCGACCATGGATGAAGAACATCTCGACGTAGAAGATCTGGAAAGTATTCTAGATGATTGCCTTGCCCTCAATATGCCTCAGACCCATCTTTTGTGGCATTACCGCAGCCGCCACGAAAGCTTGATCGCCTTTAGCAATAACCAGTTCTACCAGAACAAGCTATTCACATTCCCCTCTGTAAACGACCGGGAATCCAAGGTTCGTCTGGTGCATGTAGACGGTGTATTTGAACGTGGAAAACATCGGCAAAACCGTGCTGAGGCAGAAGCTGTGGTAGAGGAACTGATCAAGCGTTGCCATGATGAAAAACTGCGCAAACATAGTGTAGGCGTAGTCACTTTCAACATTATGCAGCAAAATCTGATCGATGATCTGCTGCTGGAAGCCTGCAAAACAGACCCGGAGTTAGAACAGTGGGCTTACGAAGGCGAAGAACCTGTGTTTGTTAAGAACCTAGAAAATGTACAGGGCGACGAACGAGATGTGATCCTCTTCTCCATTGGTTACGGACCAGATGAAAAGGGTAAGGTATACATGAACTTCGGTCCCCTGAACCGGGAAGGCGGCTGGCGGCGCTTGAACGTGGCCGTATCCCGTGCAAGACAGGAAATGATCGTCTTTTCTACCCTTCGCCCCGACCAGATCGATCTGAACAAAACCAGTGCGCAGGGCGTTGCTGCGCTGAAAGCATTCTTGGAATACGCAGGCGGGCAAGAACTATCTGCAGATGAAAACACCGTTCAGCAAAGCAGGCAACAGCCGCAGGGTATTGCAACAGCTATCTGTAAAGCTCTTTCTCAGCATGGCTATCGTACCCAAACGGATGTAGGACACTCTGAATATCGGATCGATGTCGGCGTTATTGACCCTGTGAACGAAGAACAATATCTGCTTGGCATTCTGTTGGATGGACAGACCTACGGCGCATCCAAAACCACTCGCGACCGTGAGATCGCTCAAATTGCTGTACTGAACGATCTTGGCTGGCGCATCCATCGTGTATGGTCTATGGATTGGTGGGAAAACAGCGCATACGAATTGGAAAAGATCCTTTCGTTACTGGATAAGATCCGCAATGGTGAAGAACCAGACCAGTCTTGCGATATTGCGAGTGAAACCATCGAAGCCAGTGAACCTGTGCAAGATAGCGAAAGCTGCTCGCTCGATGATCGGCATACTGTTGCCCAAAGCGTTTCAGATGGAAACCTGAAAAAAGCAAGGCATTATTTCGCTGCCCCGCTTGAACAAGAGACCCTATCCTCTGAAGATTTTCTTTTGAGCAAATACGATGCATCCATCATTGAAAAGCTAAACCAGATCCTTAACTTTGAAGCGCCTATCTGCGAAGCTTTGCTATGCCGCAGGCTGGTGCAAAGCTATGGAATGACCCGCAGCGGCAGCCGTTTGCAGCAGAAAATAAGAAAACTGCTCACCCGTATGGATGTAAAAACCACCCTACAAGATGATGCTTTGTTCTACTGGGCAACGACTCAAAACCCCGATGATTATGCTGAGTATAGAGTAAATGGCGGTGATGATAACCGCCGAGATGCACGGGAGATCCCCGTACAAGAAGCAGCGAATGCTGTCTGCTATGTGCTTGAGGAACAGTTCAGCTTGCCAACGGAAGCGCTCATACGGGAGGCCGCTAAATGCATGGGGTATGCGCGTGTTGCTGCCAACATAACAGCGGTGTTCCAAGCAGCCATTGATCATGCAGCTGCCTGTGGACGTATTACACAGAACGCTGGCGACAATTGGATGCTGTGTGAAGAACCGATGGAAAACTGATCGGTTTTGCACCACTTTCTCTCCTTTCCATATCCTGTAGCAGGAACATTGGAAAGGAGAGTTTTTTATGAGCAGCAAGGTATCCCCTTTTGCAAAGCTTACAAGTGAAGAAAAGCAGATCAAATGGATCGAATATCAATCCATTCGCTTGCCTTATACGCAGGTACCGCAATCGGATGTTCCCTGTAATGAAAAAAACGTCAACCATGATCTTTCACCAGAAGTGAATAGCCATAGCCAAGAGCATAAACCGGTGCAAACCGCTTGTACACCCTCTTGCGCACAGCAACCCGACGATGGAAAGCAGTCAAACCGGCTTCAACCTCCACCTGAGGTATTTGTGCAGCCTAAAAGAGAAGTTGGCTCAACTCGCACAGTTGTTACCTCGCCTTACAAACAAATGCAAGAATATCAAAAAACACGGCATCGCCAATACGATGCCGTGATCGATCGAATGAAACAAGCAGAACGAAAAACTGGAACTTTTCATCTTTGGTCAGAGTAAGCGCAGCCAGTCCAACAGTTTTTGGCATTGTGCCGAAGGATTTTTATGGGTGAGTACATAGTTGCGGGCTTTCTCGCCCATTTCTGTACGCTGCATTTCGTTCATGGCAGCAAGGCTGCGCACCGCTTCCTGTAGGCCAGAGGAACCAGCTTCCGTGATGTAGCAAAGATAATCATCGTAATCATCAGGGATACCGTCCAGTTTGTAGCACAATACTGGTTTACCAGAGCGCATATACTCCAATGTTTTACTGGGGAAGGAATAACGTGTAAACGTGCCAGCGGGTGAACGGGGATTGATCAGGGCGTTTGCTTGTGCTTGCAGAGCCAACGCCTTTTTTTGCGGCACAAAGCCCTCAAAGTGAATGTTTGCGTACTTGTCTGCGAATGCCTTCGTCTCCTCTGTCATTGCACCGCCGCCGCATATACGCAAGTGGTACTCTGGCATACCAGCAAAAGCCTCTAACATTTCCCTGATGCCAAGCTCAGGGCTAAGGGTACCTGTATACAGCACCTCAAAGGGCTTGCATTCGCAGGCGGATGTTTCCACTTCCTGATCTTTGTGCTGTTGGATGAGTCCCTCGATCACAAGCGTTTGCTTTCCATCACAGGGGATCACCTCTGCCATATGCTTTGTAAGAAGTACAAAAGCATCCATTTCTTTACAAAGAGATAGCTGCTTCTCCCCCATGCGGCGCTCCAGCTTTTTCAAAAGGCCCCTTCGCCCGGAAGAAAGCCCATACTCGTTGGGCAGGTCGGTAACGATCACTGCTACTTTCAAATCGGGGCATTCACGCTTCACATGAATAATCGCTTTTAAATAGGGCAAATACTGAGTGTAAACCAAAACCGTTCTGTTGCAAGGCGAAGCCTGTACCCAGCGTTTAAGGGCCTTTGCAGCGCGATTTGCGCGCATTTGTTGCTTGATAATAGGAATATTCAAAGCACCCAGCTGATGCACTCGACCATTCTCGTAGGAAGTTTCTTTCAGCCAAAGCTTACAATACTGCAAAGGATAAATACCAACAGGCAGGGCATTGATTACAGACAATTCTTCGTGAGGCTCTAAACAGGATACGATCCCTTCAATAAATGCTTTCTGATAATTATTGATCTGGTTTTGCATGCCGCTCTTACTGAGTGATGCAACTTCCTCGTAGCACTCATCAGGATAGTAGAGCGTCATCATCAGAACATTCATTGGCAAAGCTCCTTATACAAAGACAAGTATTGCAGATAGGTATCTCTGCAATCGAAAACTTTACTGCGCTCAAAGCAAGCCGGGCGCATTTGTTCGCAGCGCTGGCATATATCTACAATAGCGCTGCATAGCTGGTCTTGGTCTCCCTTTGGCACTACCAGACCGCATGCAGGGGTCACGGCTTCCGGACAGCCACCTGTGGCAAAACATACGATCGGTGTACCGCAGGCCAAAGCTTCCAGATTGACCATAGGCATATTATCTTCCAGCGTTGGGTTAGCAAAGCAATCGGCTACTGTGTACCATGCTGCCAGCTCATCAACATTGGCTGTACTGGTAAGCCCAAGCATTGCCTCCGGCAGAGCTGCCACTTGCGCTTCGCTTAGACCGATCAGAACAAAGCAGTAATCGCTGCCCAATTCCTTTGCGGCCTTAACCAGATAAGGCAGCCCCTTGCGTTCGTCCCAATCCGATGCAACGGATAAGACGATCTTCTTATCTTCTAATCCATAACGGGTACGCAGATCGGAGCTGACCGGTTTAAAGTTTGAAAAATTGATGCCGTTATAAATGACCCTGCAGGGATAGTGTCCCAAATGAGAACGTTGCAAATAAGCTTTCAACCATTGGCAAGGTGTTACAAAGGTCATGTTTTCAGGTTTGTTGAGGTATTTTTTCTTGATACGGTGGTTTCGCCGACTGCCGTCTAACCCCTTACAGATAGGATATCGGTCAAGGCTGGGGCAATGATGGCATTCTGTTTGCCACCTGTCGCAGCCGGATGCATCAAAGTATGCGCAATGACCGGTAAAAGGCCAGCAATCATGCAGTGTCCATACCACAGGAACCCTCACGCTGGCCAAATAACGAAACAACGTAGGAATGTGCAGATATGCGCCGTGGATGTTATGGAGATGGATCAGATCTGGTTGAAACTTCTCAATATCACGAATCAACGCACGGGTCGCTATCACGCTGCCGAGCCCTTCACCATCTGCCAGCTTGCGCAAAGCGCCATGCAGCTTTCTGCCCCATTTACCGCCAATTTTGTATGCATATGGGGCAGCTTCAGCAGAGGGGGCCTCAGCGCCGTAACCAAAGCGCACCGAACCGCCATCCTGCAAAACCAGCTTGCAAATATCCCATGCAATGCGACCGGTGCTCTTTAGGCCGCAGAAGGTATTCAGCTGATAGACGCGCATGAGCTACTCCTTCCCGCTGAGCGTTTGCAAAAGCTGTTCCAGCTTATCAATATGTTTTTTCTTGGTAAAATTGGCTGCATAATAGTTTTTGCCATTCTCCCCCATTTGTGCATGCTTATCAGCCTCTTGCACAAAGCGGCGTACCACTTCAGCAAAAGCCTGTGCATCGTCTGGTGGAGCGCAATAACCGCATTGTGCTTGTTCGATCACGTACGCAGCTTCGCCGCCAATGGAACCAAGCACAGGTTTACCAGTAGCCATATAACTCTGCACCTTGCCTGGCAGCGTATCGTTTACACTGATGTGATCCCGCATGCTTACCAGCAAAGCATCAGCTGCGGCATAATACGCAGGCATATCCTCCAACGGCTTGCGGCCATGGAATGTAACCTGCTCAGAGAGTTCCAGTTCTTCTGCCAGTGCACAGCATGTTTCCAAATTGCTACCGTCACCAACAATATCCCATTGAATGTGCTCATCTTTCAGAAGCGCTGCGGCTTTGAGCAGCACTTCAACATTCTGCATTTTGCCAATGTTTCCTGCAAAAACAAGCCGGAACTGATCCGGGGTAGTCTGGTTCGGTACATTGGTTTCAAACAGGTCATCGGCAAACTGGGGCATATAGTGCTCATCCGGCATAGAAATACCATGGGTCTCCTGCATGTACTGCTGAAAACGCTTGGATGAGTACAGAAGCACATTGGCACGCCGGTAGATCCACCTGCTCACCTTGCCCATCATCCGGTAAAACAGCGATTCAGGCGCAATATTCATAGCAGCCAGACAAGCAGGCCAGATATCCAGAACATAGATGACGAACGGTTTGCGTGTAAAGAGCTTCAATATGGCTCCCGGCATACTCATAAGCACAGGCGATGTGGAGAAGGAATAGATCACATCATAATCCTTCTTCATAAACAATGCTTTGAGAGTCGCCGAAGACATATAGCTGACATAGTTGATGGCCAAGCCTACTTTGGAAGGCTTTCTGCCAATTTCCATGCAGCGGCGTATATGTACGCCATTTCGCTCCTGACGGCGATTTTGCAGGCGTTTGTATTCCTTAGGCACAATGCCCGTTGGATAGTTTGGCAAACCCACCAGCGCCGTTACAGTATGCCCACGCTCTGCCAACGCTTCGCATATTTCTGTTACCCGAAAGTTCTCTGGCCAGTAATGCTGACAGACCACCAGAATATTCATGCTATCACTTCGCTCTTCCTGCTCTTGTCATCAGTGCATGGGCTTCCCGATGTGCGGTCTCAATAACCTTCTTCTCATCCATCGTCAGGAACTGACCGTTATGGTAAAGCACTTTTCCGTCTACCATGGTCATCTTCACGTTACGGGATTCGGTTGCATAGATCAGGTTGCCTTCCATTTCGGCGGAGGGGCACATGTTCATATCGCCTGCATCCACCAAGATGATATCTGCCAAATACCCTGCCTTCAGAAGCCCCAGATCATCATAGCCAAGAGCCTTTGCGCCCACACTGGTTGCGGCGGCAAGGGTCTGTGCAGGGCTGACGACCGTGGGATCCAGCAAGGTGCCCTTTTGCAGCATGGGCATCAGCTTGATCTCTTCCCACAGGTTCAGGTTGTTGTTGCTGGCAACGCCATCGGTGCCAAGGGTAATGTTACAGCCGGCATTCAGCATTTTGGAAATGGGGGCAATACCGCTGGCAAGCTTCAAGTTGCTTACGGGGTTGTGGGCAATAAACACGCCGTGCTTAGCGAAGATCTCGATGTCGTTATCATCCATCCAAACGCAATGGGCTGCGATGGTAGGCACATCCAAAAGCCCCAGCTTTTCCAGATAAACAGCGGGGGTAATGCCGTGTCGTTCAATGCAGCCGGTGCGATCCAAGCTGGTCTCGCAAATGTGGATGTGCAGCGGCACCTGCATCTCTTGTGCTACTTCTTTGGCTCTCAGCAAGAGAACTTCGGTCGTAGCAGCTTCACTATGGGGCGCGATATTCACACGGATACGGTCGTTGGCGGCATGCTGCCACTTCATGGCAAACTCGATGCCAGGTTCCAGATCGGCACAGCTGCCGTCAAAATCGATAACGCCATAGCCAAGCATTGCACGGATACCGCTATCCACAACGCTTTCTGCCAGACGATCCATGCGGAAGTACATATCGTTGAAGGAAGTGGTGCCGCAACGGAGCATCTCCAATATGCCCAGATCGCTGCCTGCCTTGACCGACTCATCAGTCAAAAACTTTTCGATGGGCCAGACCACTTCGTTCAGCCAACGTTCCAAAGGCAGATCGCTACCGGCGCTGCGCATCATGGTCATGGGTGTATGGGTGTGCAGGTTGCAAAGACCGGGCATGGCCAAAGCGCCCTCGCCGTCGATCACCTTATCTGCTTCAAAGCGGGGCGCCTCTGCCTTGGAACCGGCATATACGATCCGCTGACCGTCGATCTGGATCTCTGCATTGTAAATAAAGGGGATGTTTTCTTCATTGGTAACGCCGGGCGTCATGTTGATGTTGGTAAGCAACGTTCGCATTCCAAAACCCTCCTCAGTTACAGAATGTAGCGCTTCATATCCATGGTTACTTCATCGGGGCCCAAGTGATCGATCACATAATCGCCGTTAATGTTCAGGTACACATTGGGCATTTCATCGCCGCCAGCATTAAAGCTGATGTCTTCCAGCAGTTTTTCAAACACAGCGTGGAGACGGCGGGCACCGATATCTTCCTTGGTCTCGTTAAGAACATAGGCAGCGTTGGCGATGGCATCAATGGCGCTGTCTTCAAAGGAGATAAACACCTTATCTACAGCCAAAAGCGCTTCGTATTGGCGTGTAAGTGCGTTTTCCGGCTGGGTGAGGATGGCCTTGAAATCATCTTTGGTAAGGCTTTTCAAGTTGACGTGTACAGGAAAACGACCTTGCAATTCCGGGATAAGATCGGTCACCTTGGCCACATGGAAAGCGCCTGCTGCAATAAACAGCATATAGTCGGTACGTACTGGGCCGTACTTGGTGTTAACAGTGCTGCCTTCCACGATAGGCAGAATGTCGCGCTGCACACCTTCGCGGCTTACATCGGGGCCGTGACCGCCTGCAGAACGACCGGCGACTTTATCGATCTCATCGATAAACACGATCCCCTGTTGTTCTGCTCTGCGGATGGCTTCTTCGCGAACCTCATCTTCATCGATAAGTTTATCAGATTCTTCTTCCAAAAGGATCTTACGGGCTTCCTTTACCTTTACCCGGCGAATTTTTGTTTTCTTGGGCATCATACCGCCCATCATATCGCCAAGCTTAATGGAGCTACCGCCCAGTTCCAATTCGGGCATGCTGTCTTCTACTTCTACTTCGATCTCTCGATCTTCCAACAAGCCTTCCCGGAGCTGCTTTAAAGCATCATCCCGCTTTAGTGCCAATTGTGCCTGTTCGGCTTGAGAAGGTTCGGGTTCCTTTTTACCGCCCATTAAAAATTCAAAAGGATTGGATGAAGAGTTTTTCTTGGGCGGGTTGACGAGCAGGTTTACCAGACGATCTTCTGCCAGAACGGCTGCGCGGGTCTTTACCTGTTCCATCCGCTCATTGCGAACCATACGAATAGCATTTTCCATCAAATCGCGGATGATGCTCTCCACATCACGCCCCACATAGCCGACCTCGGTAAATTTGGTGGCTTCTACCTTTACAAAAGGCGCCTTGACCAGTTTTGCCAGTCTGCGGGCGATCTCGGTCTTACCAACACCTGTTGGGCCGATCATCAGAATATTCTTGGGGCTGATCTCGCTTCGCATGGCCTCGTCAAGCTTGGAGCGGCGGTAACGGTTTCTGAGTGCAATAGCAACCGCCCGCTTGGCTTCTTGCTGACCGATAATAAAGCGATCCAGCTCATGCATGATCTCTCTAGGGGTTAATTCCTTCATGGACTGCCTCCTAAATGGTTTCGACAGAGATATGGTCGTTGGTATACACGCAAATGGAAGCAGCAACTTCCAACGCTTTAACAGCAATACTTTCTGCCGAAAGGTCGGTATTCTCAACAAGGGCACGAGCCGCTGCCAATGCATAGTTGCCGCCGGAGCCAATGGCTGCAACGCCGCCATCAGGATCCATCACTTCGCCCGTACCGCTGATGACCAGCATACTATTTTTATCGGCAGCGATCATCATGCTTTCCAGCTTGCGGGCGTTGTCGCTGCGCCATTCTTGCGCCAGCAATACAGCCGCTCTTTCCAGATTGCCGCCGCATTGAGTAAGCTTTTCTTCAAAACGTTCACACAGCGTAAAAGCATCAGCGACAGATCCGGCAAAGCCGAGAATGACTTGACCATTATAAATACGGCGTACCTTGCGGGCAGTGGACTTGAAGACAGTGCTTTCCCCCATGGTCACCTGTCCGTCGCCAGCAATGGCGACCTGCTCGCCTCTGCGCACAGCGCAAATGGTGGTTCCCATAAACTTCATTGTGCTACCTCCGCACTATCTGCATTGGATATACGCTGTTTGATCCATCCAGCCATATCACGCACGGCAACTACTTCGATGCCTGCATCCACAGCATACTGGGGCACTCCGTTTGCATCCACGCTCAAGTCGTTAGCCAGCATATGGTTGAGGCCGCGGTAGGTCTGATAATCGCAGAATTCACCGTAATGTTTCAGTTCTTCTGCCCAAGCACGCCAGCCATCATCTTCGCTGACCGCTGCATCGTTGCGACCCTGTACAACATAGGTAGGCAACTCCAAATCGATGATCAGAGATACATGGTTGTGCTGCTCCATATCCCAGAAATAGCGTGCATCGCGGCCGAGGAGTTGAACGCCATTGATGTCTGCTTCATCCTTGCGGCGCAGGTTGCGGACCAGATCGCCGATATCGCCTCTTTCATCTCTGGAAAGATGAGAAAGGTCTGTTCTTTCAAACACTTGCATGGCATAGCTTTTGGGATTGCTGCCGATGAGGATCATACCGTCGATCAGGCCTTGAGATTCCATAGCGATATAGGGCGCTACAAGCGCACCAAAACCATGACCGATGGCCACAATGGCATCAGGATCTACGTTCTCGTTGGTAGCCAGCAGCTCAGTTGCTGCAACAGCATCTGCTATTACTTCGTCGTAAAGCGTCATGCTGGGGTCTTCGCCATACACAAAAGTGCGCTTATCGTAGCGGATGCTGGCAATACCCAGTTCTGCCAGTTCCTGTGCCAGATGTTCAAAGAAGCGGGTTTGACCAACAGTTGCGTTCATATCCAGTGCGCCTTCATCGTGAATGAGCACACAGGCAGGAACCTTTTGCCCGGGTTCGATACCGGCGGGCAGTGTTATAATGGCATTCAGCTCTACGTTGGTGCCTTCGTTGATGACCACAGGGATCTCTTCGTAAGCAGCGGTGATCTCCGGCTGTGCATCAACAGCAAAACCAACATCGATCTCTTGCTTGGCAGCGGGCACAAACTCCACCGACATTACTTCCCAGTCATCTTCGTAATTCTTGTGGGTAAAGTACACATCAAGATCCTGCTTTTCCATGTGCATATGAATCACATGGGTCTTGCTGTTGTACGCACTTTCTTCGTAGCAAGTATACTCGCCAAGACAGATAAACTCGCCGGTAAGCCATTCAAGTTCGGTCAACATTTTTTCATAGGTAAACTCGGGCATGTAGCGGCGTATCTGCAAATCGTAATAGCTGTACAGCTCAGGCATTTTATTGCCCTGAATATAGTCCATAACGTACTGACGGACGGTTTCCTCCGTCCATACAGGTACATCGGCGTCCATTTTTTTGGATTTTGCCATAGATGTTGCAGGCATTACGAACAAAAACGATGCAACCAGCAAAATGGCAACGAAACGTTTCATAAATGGCTCCTCCTTATTGGCTCAGCACTATTCGTTCTTCATTTGCAATGCGATGGAATCGATCTCTTCAAGAGCCCTTTGTGCAATGGCTTCATACCGCTGCAGCTTATTACGGATACGCTTTTGCCCTGGCGGTACTTCCAGCTGGTCGATAAGACCAAAGGCACAGTTCATGGGTTGGAAACGCTTGTTGGGGGTGCTGACGTAGCGTCCCATGGCACCGATCGCTGTTTTTCCGCTAAAAGCTGGAGCCTGCTTGCCCATTACCCGGTAAGCGGTGGCAATACCGCACAAAAGACCGCTGGCGGCGCTTTCCACATATCCTTCTACGCCTGTGATCTGTCCAGCAAACGCAATACGGGGCTGCGACAGCATACGGAAGGTATGATCCAGTACTCCTGGACTGTTGAGGAAGGTGTTGCGGTGCATTACACCATAGCGGGCAAATTCGGCGTTTTCCAAACCGGGGATCATACCAAAGACGCGGCGCTGCTCAGGAAACATCAAGCGAGTCTGAAAACCCACAAGGTTATACAGCGAACCGCTGAGGTTTTCACAGCGGAGCTGTACTACTGCGAAAGGCTCTTTACCGGTGCGGGGATCCTTTAAGCCCACGGGCTTCAACGGGCCAAAAGCCATTACCATATCGCCGCGCTTGGCCATGCTTTCGATCGGCATGCAGCCTTCAAAAACAGACTTTTCCTCAAAGCCGTGTACAGGGGCTGTTTCGGCGGTTTGCAGTGCATGGCAAAACGCCATATACTCGTCCTGATCCATAGGGCAGTTCAAATAATCGTCGCCGCGTTCATACCGGCTCATGCGGAAAACCTTGGTCATATCCAAACTTTCGGCAGTTACGATGGGGGCAGCTGCATCGTAAAAATGCAATGTGGACAGACCTTCAATGCCTGCGATCGCTTTGGAAAGCGCATCGCTGGTCAAGGGACCGGTGGCGATGATCACTTCGCCTTCCGCAGGTATCTCTGTTACTTCCTGCTCCACTACAGTAATATTGGGATGGTTGCGAATGCGATCATCCACACTTTGAGAAAAACCATGGCGATCTACCGCCAATGCACCGCCGGCCGGTACTGCATTTTCATCTGCTGCTGCCATGATAACAGAATCAAGCCGGCGCATCTCTTCCTTCAGCAAACCAACAGCATTGGAGAGACGATTGCTGCGCAGGCTGTTGCTGCATACCAGCTCAGCCATGGTATCCATGGTATGGGCGGGTGATTTTTTGAGGGGCTTCATTTCGTAAAGGGTAACGGGGATGCCTCGCTGTGCAAGCTGCCATGCAGCTTCGCAACCGGCAAGCCCGGCCCCTATAATGGTAACGCTCATTCCTCCTGCTCCTCTTCTTTCTTAACAGTCACCTTGCAACGGCATTTTTCGTTGGCGCACAAATGAATGGTCTCGCCATGCTTGCCTCGTTTTTCGATCATGTAGCTGCTGCACTGGGGGCATTGATCGGTGATCGGCTTTTCCCAACTGACAAAATCGCATTCGGGGTATTTTTCGCACCCAAAGAACTTACGGTTCTTTTTGCTGGTTTTCTCCATCAAACGGCTGCCGCACTTGGGGCATTTTGCATCGATATAGCTGATGATGGGCTTAGCGTTGCGGCAATCCGGGAAATTGGGGCAGGCCAAGAACTTGCCAAAACGTCCCATCTTGTACACCATCAGAGAGCCGCATTTTTCACACACAACATCGCTCACTTCATCTTTTACTTGGATCTTTTCGATTTTGCTTTCCGCGCGCTTCAGCGTTTTTGCAAAATCGGGGTAGAAATCTCGGAGGATCTGCTTCCATTCGGAGTTGCCTTCCTCAATAGCATCCAGCTTCTCTTCCAGTTGAGCAGTAAACTCCACATCCACTATGTCTGTAAAGTATTCCAGCATCATATCGGTTACCATGCAGCCCAGTTCGGTGGGATACAAGCGCTTTTTCTCGCGGGATACATACCCGCGGGAGATAATGGTGGTAATGGTGGGCGCATAGGTGCTGGGACGACCAATGCCCTTTTCCTCAAGCGTGCGAACCAACGATGCTTCTGTATAGCGGGCCGGAGGCTGGGTAAAGTGCTGCAGGGTATCGACCGAGGTAAAAGTGATGGGGTCTTTTTCCTGAAGCATGGGAAGAATACTTTCTTTCGTCTCCTGTTCGTCATCGGTGCTTTCGGTATACACTGCACGGTAACCGGCAAAGTACATATGCTCGCCGTAGTAGCGCATGGTGATCTTGGAGGAGCAGATATCCACACTCATGGTGCGGAAAGCAGCAGGCTTCATCTGGCTGGCCAAGAAACGGGTGTAGATGAGGCGATACAGGTTAAACTGTTCACGAGTCAGGTGTTCCTTCACTTGCTCAGGCGTGTATTCCATATAAGTGGGACGAATGGCTTCGTGCGCATCCTGAGCATTTTTACGCCCTTTGTAAATATTTGGCGTTTCGGGGCAATACTCTGCACCAAACTGCGTTGTAATAGCGTTGCGGGCAGCAGCCAGCGCTTCGTCTGATACACGCACGCTGTCGGTACGGATATAGGTGACCAAACCTACCGTGCCAGCCTTGCCAAGGTCGATGCCTTCGTAGAGCTGCTGCACCACTTGCATGGTCTTGGCAGTGGAAAAATTCAGCTTGCGGCTTGCCTCCTGCTGCAGGCTGGAGGTGGTAAACGGCGGCTGGGGTTTTTTGAGCTTATCGCCGGTTTTTACGCCCTGTACAGCAAACTTGGAAGCAAGGATACGGCGTTTGGCGGTGGCAGCATCCTGCTCATTATTGATGACGGCCTTCTTGCCATCCAGACTGACCAGCTTTGCATCGCAGGTGATCTTTCGGCCCTTTTGGGTAGGCGCAGAAAAAGAAGCAGTAACATCCCAGTATTCTTCGGGAATAAAGGCTTCGATCTCACGTTCACGCTCCACGACCAGACGGGTGGCTACGCTTTGAACACGACCGGCAGAAAGACCTTTCTTGATCTTCGCCCACAAAAGAGGACTGATCTTATAGCCCACCAAACGATCCAATGCACGGCGAGCTTGCTGTGCATCCACACGATCCATATCGATGGCGCGGGGATGTTCGATCGCTTCCTTGACGGCCTTTTTGGTGATCTCGTTAAACTCGATACGGCAAGCCTTTGCAGGATCGATTTCCAGCAAATTGGCCAGATGCCAAGAGATCGCTTCTCCCTCACGGTCAGGGTCTGTTGCGAGATAGATCTTGGAGGCCGCTTTGGCTTCCTTGCGGATCTTTGCCAAAATCTTACCCCTGCCGCGAATGGTAATATATTTGGGTTCGAAATCGCTGCCAGTATCAATGCCAAGCTGAGACTTGGGCAAGTCTCTAACGTGACCCTGAGAGGCTTCTACATGATATCCCTTACCGAGAAACTTTTCGATGGTTTTTGCCTTTGCGGGTGATTCTACGATCACCAATTTGGGCGTCTGAGTTGCTGCCATACGCTACCTCCTGTACGGTTACCGTTCGGGCAAAGCAAAGGTATTGCCTGCTTGCCGACGGATCGTTCCGTTGATCTCCATAATGCTGGTTTCTGTCAAAACCTCTTCAGCGCCAACGCCGAGTTTTTCGGAAAGTTCGTCTATGCTAAAGGGCTGTATTTGCAATGCTCTAAGAATGCGCCGCTGCAAATACGGCAGGGATGGATCGATCTTGTTCTCAGCCACCTTCACAGCGATGGGTACAAGGGACAGATCCTCCAGTACATCTGCGCCATTGGTAATGAGCCTCGCCCCTTCGCGCATAATAGCCAGCGGCCCTTCTGCGCCGATATAACCGGTTTGCCCCGGCACAGCGAAAACTTCTCTGCCTTGATCCAGCGCTGATGATACTGTGTGCATTCCCCCGCTTTTGATACGGCCTTCCACAAATACCGTGCCTAAACAGCAGCCGGAAATGATCCGGTTTCGATAAGGAAAATGAAAAGGCATCGGTTTTGCATTCAAAGGATATTCACTAATGACCAAGCCATTCTGGCGCGCCATTTGCCGAAGGACCGGGGTATGCTCTGTGGGGTAAGGATTGTTGATGCCGCTGCCCAGCACGCCCACTGTGCTGCCCTTGGCTTGCAAAGCACCCTGATGGGCTGCGATATCGATACCACGGGCTAAACCGCTTACCACTGTAACGCCGGCTTGGCAGAGTTCAGCAGCGATCTTCTTTGCCATATGCCGACCGTAATCGCTTGGAGTACGCGTGCCTACGATGGCCACACAGGGTTTTTGCAAACAAGAAAGATCACCTGCATAGTACAAAAGATACGGCGGGTCGTTGATCTCCTTGAGCAATTCAGGGTAGTGTGCATCATCCTGAAAGAGCAGATGAACGTGTTTTTCTTCCAGCTCCTTAAGAAGTGCATCCTGTTGGTCATCTGTATAAAAAGCATCTAAAACCGCTTTGGTTTTACTCGTAAATGTAAGACCTTCTGTCTTTTGATACGCTTCCCACACAGCCTGTGCGCTGCCATATTGCGCAACCAAAGAGGCCACATGAGAAGCGGAGATCTCAGCGGATGAGAGCCATAGTAGGCGTTTTTTCTCCAAGGACAGCTCCATATCATCCCTCCCGGAACACGATGTGAACAAAACGGGCACGAAAGGGTCAAAGCTTTGTATTATATAGCTTTCGACCATGTTGGCTGCAAAGTAAGTTCCTTAAGAAAAACACAATTCTACAGCATATAAAATTGTATCACATAAATACAGAATTGACAATGGCGCAGAATGGAGGTTATTTCCAATAACGTCCGTCTACGTTTCTAAATTGAATCGCTTTTGCAATATCCTGTGCTGTTATAACATCATGTTGGTTTAAATCTGCAATGGTCATGGCCACTTTACGAACACGGGCGTAGGCTCTCATGCTCATGTCAAAGCGTTCAACTGCCTGCATAAGCAATTTCTTCGCATTGTCTTCCATACGGCACCAGCGTTCCAGACCGTTTTGATCCAGCTGGGCGTTACAATAGATCGCTGTCCCCTTGTAGCGTTCCAACTGCCGGTTGCGTGCAGCGATCACCCGGTCACGGATCGTGGCACTATCCTCTTGAGGCGATGCGGTCTCAATTTCTCCGATGGATACAGCGTCCATCTCAATTTGAATATCCATACGATCCAGCAATGGCCCGCTAATGCGCCCCAGATAACGCTTGATCTCACCTGCCGAACAAGTACAATTCTTGCGCTTGCTGCCATAGTTGCCGCATGGACAAGGGTTCATACCAGCTACCAGCATACACCGGCTCAGGTAACGGTTTTGACCGTTCACTCGGGTAATGTGCACAAATCCATCTTCGATGGGCTGGCGCAAGGCTTCCAGTGTATTTCGCTGAAATTCGGGCAGTTCATCCAAAAACAGTACGCCGTTGTGGGCCAAGGACACCTCGCCGGGCTGTGCCTTGGCTCCGCCGCCGATCATGGCTGCCATGGATGTGTTGTGATGGGGCGAACGGAAAGGGCGTTGCGTCATTAGGGTGCTTTCGGAAGCTAACTCGCCGGATGCAGAATGAATGAGGGTCGTCTCCAACGCTTCTTCGTAGGAAAGAGGCGGCAAGATGCCCGGCAAGCAACGTGCAAGCATGGTTTTGCCGCTGCCCGGTACACCCACCATCAACAGGTTATGTCCGCCGGCAGCAGCAACTTCCAGCGCTGCCCTTGCAAGCATCTGCCCTTTTACCTCGCTCATATCGTAATGGATAGGAGTATCCGTTTGCAGCTTGGCAAAGGAGAGCAGCGGCTGTTTGGTAAGAAGCTCTTCGCCTGTTAAATGGCGGCAAACCTGCCGAAACGTTTCGGCAGGAAAGATGTCGATCCCATCTACGCAAGCTACTTCATTGGCGTTTTCTTTTGGCAAAATAAGCTGCTTCATACCGTTTTCAACAGCGGTAATGGCCATACCAAGCGCGCCTCGCACAGGCAGCAGCTTACCTTCCAGCGACAATTCGCCAAGCAGAATGGTAGAATCCAAGCAAAGAAACGGCTTGGACATTTTGACCGAAGCCAATGCCACTGCAACCGCCAGCTCGTAACTGGTACCTTCCTTACGAATATCCGCAGGGGCCAGGTTCACCGTCACTTTTCCAAAAGGAAACTCAAAGCCGCTGTTCAAGATGGCCGCACGTACACGGTCGCGGCTTTCCTTTACAGCTGCACTGGGCAGACCGACAATATCAAAGGAAACCAATCCATTGGAAATGAAGGCCTCAACGTTTACAGGGTAGCCATGCACACCGTTCAACCCACAGGTAAAAGTTTTTGCCAGCATTGCAAAACCTCCGGCTTTAGTAATACAAATGTCCGTATTTATTGCCAAATAGCACTCTTGGCAGCCATTTGACCGCATCCAGCCATGCGGTATCGGTCAGCATACCGGAGGCATATGGGTAGTAAAGCACAAAGAAGACCAACGCCAAGACCAAATAAACCAGCATCAATATCCGCATCAGCTTCGCATGACGCTCTGATAGTTTGAGAAGTACCCACGCTGTTGCCAGAATGATGAAAGGCACGCTGGCAAAATAGTGGTACATATACATACTGCGGGGCACCAGTACCCACGGTAGATACTGGGAAAGGAACGCGATCACCAATATGTATACGGTCAAATTGCCATCCCCATGCTGCAGGGTAATACTGCTATTGGCAATGCGCATATGCCGTGTGATCAACGATATGCAGGTAGCCGCCATGCACAAAGCTCCGATATAGAAGATCCACGGGTTGCCCATGCACATAATGGTGGAAGCCATCCCCGCCGGTTCGAAGCTATCCTGCGCAAACCACATGGGCTTGAGGATAAACGGCCATTGCCACCAAGGCGACTGGAAAGGATGATCCATGCCGAGGCCGGGAGTGCTGTGGTAATCCAGCATACCGATCTGTGCCTGTATGACCCTTTGGATCGTTACTTTGCCCGTAGGGGCCAGATACGGGATATAGCTTAAATAGTATACGATGCAGGGAACCAGAATAAAGAACAGCACGCAGAAACCGCAGGTGATGAATGCTCGGTTCAGCGCATGATCCTGCGCAGCCTTGATCCTGTTTTTCTGCATAGGCGTAAGTTGGGGGTCTATATTATCGCCAACATAGTTAAAGGCGATGTTGCCGACACGATATTGCCGGTAAATGGCTGTAAAATACAAAACCGCCAAACCGACCGCCGAATAGATACCGATCCATTTGCTGGCGATGGAAAGCCCCATCATAAGCCCAGAGAACGCCAGCGGAATAAGGCTCTTCCAATAAGCCCGGGTAAACAGCACGGGCTGTTCCCCTTCCTGCAAAGCAAACACATCCGTTTGCATATAGCGCACCATAAACCAATAGCTCAACAGAATAAAGAGCACTGGGAAAGAGTCGATGGTAGCGATACGGGTTTGGGTAAAGTGCATCAGATCCAGCGAGAAAGCCGCCATGCTGAAGGACGCCAGATCCCTGCGCTTGAACAATTGTTTTGCCAAGAGATACAGTGCAGGCAGCATCAAAACACCCACGAACGCACCGGCAAAACGCCAGCCGAAGGGGGTCATACCAAAGACAGCAATAGCTGCAGACATTAGCAATTTGCCAAGCGGAGGATGGGTGGTCTCATAGGGGCGCTCCCCGTGCAGGTGTTCATAGGCGGTACGGGCATGATAGATCTCATCAAAATACGTACCGGTATACCAGCCGGGTTCACCAATACAGGTATCCTGCTCGTCGATCAAGTATTCGGGGCGGGTCTCCACTTCGAGGATCGCAGGGTTTGCCCCCTGGTGATCCACAACAGACATAGGTAGGTTTTGCCCCTGCCTGTTACGGGTAACGACCTCGAACAAGTTAAGACCGCCGCGCTCTGCATGCAGGCGCAGATATTGACCATGGAGCCAGAGCACACCTTCGGGGCGATTGTTTCCATATGTGATGGTGCCATCCTCCCCCACGTGGGATTGGAGGGCGTAATTCCAACGATAACAAAGCCCTTCTCGCATCTCGCAGGGATAGGTCTCCGACCAGTTTACGCCATCATCGCTAACAGAAATGGAGAAGGCGTAATTGCTGACACCAGCATAATACAGTGTGCTAAACTCAGTATTCTCTTCAAGTTTAAAGGTGATGGTCTCTTCTGGGGACGAAGAAATAAACCCATGCTGCGGTGCTACGGTACTGCCCAGATTGGTAAAGGCGATCACGGAATAGGCGATGGTCACAACGCCCATGATCAGCCAATCTTTCCAAGTCAGGTTGAGACGGTGGTCGCCGGGCGTGAGCAGCATACGGGTATAGGAAGGTGGGGTTGTTTGCAGCAAGCTATTTTCAGAAAGTTTGGCCGCTCTGAAAACCTGCTGTTCTTTCTGCTCGGCAAACCCCGTATAGGCGATCCAGAATCCAAAGCCCAGCATTGCCAAATTGACAAAGCATAGCAAAATATGCACGGGCAAGGTATCATCGTTAAGATGACCGTATTCCGAGCCAAACAACAGCGCATTATCCAGTACGATACCAGCATTAACGAGCGTTGTAAAAGAAATACCAGCCATCAGCCAGATCAGACGGTTATCCTTGCTGTGTACATACGCCAGTAACAACAGCGGAATGGCCGGGAACAAATACCGCTCGTGGATCTTTACCCCCAGCAAAAATACACCCAGCATCCCAAGCGCCAGATAGAAGGGCAAATGTTCGGCTTTTTTGTTATGGAACATAAACAAGATGGGCACTGCCAGGGCCAATGCCATCATTACATAACCATAAACGCCGTAGGTGAGCTTATTCTCGCCAAAAGGATCTTGTGCAAACGCAATAACGGAAAGAATGAGCAATATGGCTGCAACGCCAAACAGCAACAGCGTAAGCTGCCCGTCCTTATCTTTAAGCAAAGAGCACTTTTTGTTTTTGATGCGCAAAACATACACACAAACGCCACCGCCAGCCAAAAGCAAAGCGGTAAACAGCGGCAAAAGAGGCGGCATTGCTTTGGAGATCGGCTGCCAATTCATGGCTAACAAATAATGCAGATTGACAGTATTTACCGTTGCATAAGCATAGGAAGAAAGCGTTTCGCCATACAGGTTGAATAGCCATCCAAGAAAACTTTCCTGACGAATGGAGAAAGGTACTACGATCGCTGCTGCAGCGGTGATGCCGACACCAAGACCCACAAGAAGCCCACGCCATTGACGAGAGAACGGTTTACCAGTTAAGCCAAACAAGCTCATCAGCAGCCAGATGCCAGCTACAGGAGCAAACAACAACGCTTGCGGTTTTACCAAAATAGAAACAAAATAGATAGGCAGTGCCACAGACCATTTTTCGTCTATCGCAAAAATGGCGCACAGGATCAGCAGCATAGCCAGTACGCTATCTACCTGTCCCCAAACAGCACCGTTGATGAGCACCGAAGGGTTAAAGGCATACAGCGCAGCCACAGCAGCTGCAATGGTCGGTTTGATGTGCTTTCTGCCATAACGGTAAAGCACGGCGGCTGTTACCATGTCGCAAACCATGGGTACTGATTTGAGAATGAGCAGGTTGAGAGCATGACTGCCCAGGGGCATAACAGCTCGAAGAAGAATGCCCACAGGCCAGAGCATAAGCATATAGCCCGGAGGATAATCGCAGAAATAATCTGGTGAATAGAAACCCAAGGGCGTCTCGTTCGCCATGCGAAGGCTCCATGCTTGGAAACACCCGATATCCACTGGATAGCCGTCCATTGTGCCGCCCAAAAAGATGCGCAGCATAACTGCAAGGGTAGCTGCGATCAGCACAAACAAACTTTCATCTCGTTTTGCTATCCATTGGCGCTTGGATAAGAATAGTGCGCACAATGCCAGAAAAGCGCAGCCTACAACAATGCACACAAACACATGCTGGTGGTGCAGGCTCATACTGGGATCCTTGGTCTCAGAGGCGGTATCCTTATATACATACCATCCAGAAACGCCTACGCCCTCTGGTACATCATTTACTTTTTCAAGTACGATATCATCAAAATAGGCTTTACCGACACTTTCCGCGCCGTAGCCGCCAACACGCACACCAATGGTGACGGTCTTCTGGTCAAAACCCGTCTTGCCGTACCACTCAACATACTGCCACTGACCAGCCGTATCAAACAAGCATTCGGAAAACGCATACAGATCTTCCACAGCCAGATTGGCACCGTTGCCGACGGGCTCCATGCTTTCCACCAACACATAACCGGATAAACGATAGGTGGTGTTAGGTTTTACCGAAACAGTACAAATAAAACGGGCATCGTTACTGCTTGCATTCTCCACGACGGCGCTATACTGTCCGCTATGCGCTATATCACTGGTTATGCTTAGTTGGGAATAGCCTACTTCGTCGTGATAGGCATTCTCGTACCAGCCGGTCGCTTCTCCCTTGCTGTTTACCTCTTCAAAACCGCCATTTTGCAGCAGATTTTCTTCGGCACAAGCGTTGATAGGGAAAAAAACAAGGTTTGCAACACAGATCGTGACCATCAGAAGCATCGCTGCCCAACGGCTGATGGATGTGCCTCGTTTCATGTGTTCTCCTCCCCTATCAGTTTGCCAATAAAGCTACGGCGGTGAAAAGGTGTCGGGCCATAGGTACGGAGGGCCTGTATATGCTCGGCTGTTCCATAGCCCATATTGCGCTCAAAACCATACTCAGGGTACAGCTTGCCCAATTCTATCATCTGCCGGTCGCGGGTCACCTTTGCAACGATGCTGGCCGCAGCCACATTGTAGCTAGTGCTGTCGCCTTTGATGATGGGATGGATGGGAAAAGGCAGATGTAAGCCACGAACAGCATCGACAATGCAAAGGCTTGCAGGAGCCTTGATAGCAGCACGTTCCATGGCCAGCTTGGTAGCATTCAGGATGTTCATACTGTCGATCTCTTCAGGAGAGGCTTCTCCGATGCCAATGTAAATGGCATGCTCGCAGATCTGCTCATATACCTCTTGCCTGCGCTGAGCGCTGAGCTTCTTGCTGTCATCTATCCAAGGAAACAAAGGCTCCTTGGGCATAATAACGCAAGCAGTGACTACCTTACCACAAAGGGGGCCTCGGCCAACTTCATCCATACCGGCAAGAGATATACCAAATGCATCGTGCTGGCTGTCGTACGTCACCATATCCAAGTGATGTTGTAATCGTTTCGGGGAGGGTTTAGCCATTATCGCCATCTCCTGTTGTTTCAACACTTTTAGCAGTTTCAGCCTTGGGGAGGGGAACATCTTCCAAAGTGAGCTTGCCCACCTTGCCAGCACGGAATTCATCCAGCACCACAGCGCAGCCACGATCGGTATCACAAATACCGCCTTTCATCAGAAAGCCACGTCCACGGCAAACTGCCTCTAAAAGATCGTAGCCTCGGAGTGCTGCATCCTTGATCTTGAAGCGTTCCATGGTCTGCTGAGGACGAACCTCCAGCAAGTCTTCAAGCAGGCTGATGCACAACTCTTCCACGTTATACACAGCATCCTTGATGGTGCCGATATACGCCAAACGAGTGGCTGCCCGCTGGTCGTTCAGTTTGGGCCACAGCATACCGGGAGTATCCAGTACCTCTAAATAGGGAGACACCTTGACCCACTGATTGCTCTTGGTAACGCCGGGACGGTCGCCGGTATGGGCAATGGTACCGCCATACAAACGGTTGATAAACGTGCTCTTGCCAACATTGGGCACGCCGACCACCATAGCACGGATGGTCTTGGCAATGCCTCTGCGCTCGCCGCGCTCGATCACCGCACGAGCTGCTTCTTCAATAAAAGCCTTGGCTTCTTTCGTCTTTTTGGGCGTTGCATCATAAGCCATGGCGGCGATGCCCTGACTCTTAAAATACTGCAACCATTTCTGAGTTTTGCTGTTTTCCGCCAAATCGGCTTTGCACAAAAGCAGAATGCGGCGCTTGTGCTCCACCATGGCTCCCAAAGCGGGATTCCGGCTGGAAAGAGGCAGTCTGGCATCACATAGCTCGATCACCAAATCCACTTTGGTCAGCTGGGCAGCCAGCAGTCGTTTGGCTTTCGCCATATGTCCAGGATACCATTGAATATCCAAAAGGCAGACCTCCTAAAAGGCATAATCATTCAGTATTATTAAAGCACCCTTTTGAAAAAAGCGCAAGCCTTTCTGTGAAGGCTTGCGCATCTTTAACGTTTTTTGCCAATATACATGGCATGTCCGCAGGTTTCGATAATTTCTTTTCGCTCGGAGGCTTCATCCAACAAATGGAGCATTTCATTGAACATATCCTTATCTTGTATGCTGTACATCCGATCTTCTTTCTCATAGGCAAAGCTGCGTATTGAAGAAAGATTGACTTTCGAAAAGCCG
>JAZSRK010000145.1:0-3911 GCA_045538465.1 Candidatus Limiplasma sp.
CCTTGGGAGGTGTCGGAGGGTCGCATCCCTCCGACTGTGATCCGAAACCAGCGGCGTGTACGGTGGTTTCGGGACCCCTTGCGTAGCAAGGGGTTCCTATCGCCGTTTGCCGCCCGGCGAGCCCTAGGCGAGTAGGCAAACGGTGCAAACCTCGTCGAAAAAGTCGCCAAAGGCGAGTTTTTCGACGACCTGTAAGCATACGCCCTTTCTTATTTTTTCTGCATGCGCCAAAAGCCCAGTACCCCTGCGCTGACGGCGCACCATGCAAGGCTGTAGGCTGCACAGATCTGTCCGCGAAACTGCAAGGGCTGGCGGCGATAGTCCCAGATGCGGTACCGCCGGTTTACCAGTATACCCGTCAGGTATTCTATGCCTGTGATCATTCCACCGCCCAGCAGTGACGCAAGCCACAGCGGGCGGGTTTTGCATATTTGATAGATGCGGCGCAGCCCACATAGCGCAATACCGCCGCATATGGCCATGGCTGGGTGGGTCCGTCCCCGCCAGATCACTTCCAGCAGCGGATAGCCCAATGCGCCAGCGATAAAATCGTTTTTCATCGTCATTCACCCTGCAATAGTTTGGCCGGAGCCTGAGCGTGCTATACGGCTAGTTTATACAAGGAGGTTTCGTTACCATGTGCTCCTACGACCTGCGCTATTTGTACGACCCGGAGATCGTTTCTGTCAACCGCCTGCCAGCGGTATCGGATCATGACTGTTACCGCAGCATCCAAGAGGCACAGGCAGAAGAGTCCAGCCTTCGTCTGTGCCTGAACGGCTCGTGGCAGTTTTTCTATACCGAAAACCCTGCCGATTGCCCAGAAAACTTTTGGTCTCCGTCCTTTGACAGGACGGGCTGGGCCCCGATCAACGTACCGGGGCATATTCAGCTGCAGGGCTACGGAACGCCCCAGTATGTGAATGTGCAATATCCGTGGGATGGTTATGAGCGCCTCGAGCCGCCGAGCTTTCCATCGGTCAATCCCACGGGGTGCTATGCCCGTAGCTTTACCTTGCCCGCTGCATGGCAAGGGGAACGGGTAGTGCTCACCTTCCATGGGGTGGAGTCGGTGCTGTATTGCTGGGTGAACGGGCAGTTTATCGGCTACGGCGAGGATGGCTTCACTCCCACCCGTTTCGATATCACCGATGCGCTCCAAGAGGGCGAAAACCTGCTGGTGGTGCAGGTGATCCGCTTTGCTGCGTGCACATGGCTGGAAGACCAGGATTTTTGGCGTTTCAGCGGCATCATTCGGGATGTGACCCTTTCAGCTTTGCCCAAAGCTCATGTGGAGGATGTATTTGTACAAACCGCTTTTAGCGACCGTATGACCAAAGCGGTGCTCACAGCCCAAGTGAAAACCTCGCTCCTTGATGGCACGAGCGCAACCCTTGCCGCCCAACTGCTGGATGCCTCCGGGCAGACCGTGGCGGAGGTGCAGCCTGTGGATGCGGCTCAGCAGGCGCTTACGGTGACCCTGCCTGTCGCAAACCCCAGTCTGTGGAGCGCCGAGACCCCTGCTCTGTATACTCTGCGGCTTGTGCTGTGCGATGGGGCAGAGGTAGTGGAAGTGGCGCAAACGCAGGTGGGTTTCCGTCAGGTGGAGATACGGGAAGGCGTCCTGCTGCTCAACGGGCGCAGGCTGCGCATTCGCGGCTCCAACCGGCATGAGTTCTGTGCCGAAGCAGGGCGCTGCATCACCAAGGAACATATGCTGGAGGATATCCGTCAGTACAAGCGCAACAACATCAATACCGTTCGCACCAGCCATTACCCCAACAACAGCCTGTGGTACAAGCTGTGCGACCGCTACGGCCTCTATGTGATCGACGAAGCCAATATGGAGACCCACGGCACGTGGCAGACTGGCGGGCACTACCAGGCCGGGGCTGTGCCCGGCGATAACGCCATGTGGCTGCCTGCGGTGCTGGATCGTGCCAATTCCTTGCAGCAGCGGGATAAGAACCACCCCTCGGTCATTATCTGGTCCTGCGGCAACGAAAGCTTTGGCGGCAAGGTGATCTGGGAGATGTCTCAGCAGATGCGCCGCTTCGATGCATCCCGCCCCATCCATTACGAAGGCGTGGTGCACGACCAGCGCTACCCGGATACCACCGATATCGTCAGCTGGATGTACCCCCATGCTGAGGATATCCCTGCCCTTATCGAAGCTTCGCCGGATAAACCTTTCCTCCTGTGTGAATATGCACATGCCATGGGCAACAGCTGCGGCGCTCTGCATAAATACTTGGCTTTGGAGAACCAGTATCCCCAGTATGTCGGCGCTTGTGTGTGGGATTATATCGATCAGGCTTTGTGGGCAACTGCGCCCAACGGTCAAAGACGCTTGGCCTATGGCGGCGATTTTGGCGAGCGCCCTCACGATGGCGAGTTCTGCGGCGACGGGTTGGTGTTTGCCGACCGCACCCCCAGCCCAAAGCTTGCTGAGATCCGTCGCCAGTATCAGCCGGTGGTGCTCGTGCCGCAAGCGGATGGCGTTACGCTTGAAAACTACGCGCTCTTTGCCAACACCGACCGCTACGACCTGCGCTGGCAGCTGCTCCGGGATGGGGTGAGTGTGGCTTGCGGTAAAGTGGAAAAGCCCGATGTGGAGCCGGGGCGCACTGGTTTTGTTCCGCTGTCGCTGCCGGTTTGCAGCGAGGCGGGGGAGTATGTGCTCCGCTGCGCCCTTACCCTGCACGAAGAGACTGATTGGGCGACCACCGAAGAGGAGCTGATGTTCGGCGAAACGGTGCTCGCCAAGATCGAAGCAGCTTTAGCAGCTGCCGCCGAGCCTTGCGCTGTAGTTGGCGATTATCAAATGAGCATAACGGATGAACACTTCCGTTTGCTGCTTGGCACCGGCGGCAATGGGCTGCTTTCTATGCGGAGCCATAGCGGCTACGAACTATTGATGACGCCCCCTGCCTTGTCGCTGTACCGTGCCCCCACCGATAACGATCGAGGCTGCGGCAACCATCGGGACGAAGCTTTCTGGATGGGCGTTTGCACCGGCAGCCGCTGCGTTGCTGCCCAGCCTGTTACAGAGGATCAACCTCCTGCCATGACCTATCGCTGGGAATTGCCCAATGCGATGGGCGCATGGGCTGAAACGAGCTATACTGCGCTGGGCGGCGGACGGCTGCGGGTGGATGTGGTCTACCATGGTGCAGCGAACCTGCCGCAGTTGGGCAATGTAGCGCTGGCTTTCCGGCTGCCGCTGGCGGTGAGCGAGCTTAGCTATTACGGCCTTGGCCCCCACGAAAACTATCCCGACCGCAAGATGGGCGCAAAGTTGGCGCTATACCAAACCACGGCACAGGAATGCTACACGCCTTATTTGCGCCCGCAGGAATGTGGCAACCGGGAAGAGGTACGCTTTGCCGAGATAACCGATGGCAGCGGTTACGGTTTGCGGGTGGACGCTGTGGATGCACCCCTTTCCATTTCGCTGCTGCCTTGGAGCGCTGCCGAGCTTACCTTTGCCCGCCATCGGGACGAATTGGCTGCACCTAGCTACACATGGCTTGAGGTGGCAGGTTTCCGCAGGGGCGTGGGCGGCGATGATTCTTGGGGCAGCCCGGTGCATGCTGAATATTGCCTGCCTGCGGACAAGGAGTATGCCTTTTCCTTTGTGCTGAGCGTGGTAGATCGGTAAAAACATAGACGACTATTATCAACTTCCCCGGATGGCGTTTTGCCCTCCGGGAAAGTTTCAGGTCGTCGAAAAACTCGCCTATGGCGACTTTTTCGACGAGGCTTGCACCGTTTGCCTACTCGCCTACGGCTCGCCGGGCGGCAAACGGCGATAGGAATCCCTTGCTACGCAAGGGTTCCAAAACCACCGGAAGGGTGAGTAAAACGAACCGAGGCGTGAGGACAGCCTGAAAGGCTCCGCAGCGCCGAAG
>JAZSRK010000117.1:0-2311 GCA_045538465.1 Candidatus Limiplasma sp.
CACTTGGTTCTTTCTGTATCATCCAGCAGATGATACAGAGGACCGAAAAGCAAAACCACATCAAACATCTCATTGTCATAGATAGACAAATCAATGGCATTGACCACATCACAAGCAATCAAATTGTCAGTGCCTGACTGCTCTTTTTTCACCCTTGCGATGTCAATCAAGCGCTCTGACAAATCAGCCAGATACACCTGATAGCCCTTTTCAGCAAGCGGAAAAGCATATACACCAGTCGCGCCGCCAAGATCAAGGATTTTTCCCGTAGCAGGCAGGTGCTTCTCAAGCTTTTTCATGGTCATCTCATATTCCAGCCTGCCGCTATTGTCTCTGCACAGTCGTCCATTTTCGTCGAAGTTCTGATAATACATTTTTACCCGGTCGAAATTGGTCATGGAAGCACCTCCCTCAAAATAATAGCAGATAGCATACCATAAAGCGGAAAAATGCGCAAGAGTATGCACACAAAAAGCGGCGGGATTTCTCCCGCCGCTGGGTTGGACTATGAAATTAGTCGATATAGAGATCGCGCTTCTCGTAAGTGGTGTGGAGCAGCTCGTGGCTCTTGTGGCCATTGGGCTTGCTCAGATACTCATCGTAGATAGCCTTGATCTCGGGGTTGAGGTGGCTCTTGCGCAGGGTCTTAGCAGCATCCTCATCGTAGAGAGCCTTTGCACGGGCAACACGGATGTCGGTCCAGTTGCGGATGGCAGAGGAAACGATGGGCTGGCCGCCACCGTTGACGCAGCCGCCGGGGCAACCCATGACCTCGATGAAGGTGTATTCCTTCTCGCCGGCCTTGATGGCATCCAGCAGCTCAGCAGCCTTACCGGTGGAGGAGCAAACAGCAACCTTCACATCCAGATCGCCAACCTTAACGGTGGCTTCCTTGATGCCTTCCATGCCGCGCACGTCGGTCAGGTCGATGTTGGCCAGCTCGTTGCCGGTGATCAGCTCATAAGCGGTACGCAGGGCAGCTTCCATAACGCCGCCGGTAGCGCCGAAGATAACGGCAGCACCAGTGGACTCGCCCATCAGCTTGTCGAAGTCCTCATCGGGCAGGTTCTCGAAGTCGATGGCAGCAGCCTTGATCATCTTGGCCAGCTCACGGGTGGTGATAACGTGATCCACGTCCATCAGGCCGTTGTGGCTCATTTCGGGGCGTTTGGCTTCAAACTTCTTAGCGGTGCAAGGCATGACGGAAACAGTCACGATATCCTTGGGATCAATACCAGCCTTCTCGGCATAGTAGGTCTTGATCAGAGCACCGGTCATCTGGTGAGGAGACTTGCAGGAGCTCAGGTTCGGGATGAACTCAGGATAGTAATGCTCGCAGAACTTGATCCAGCCGGGAGAGCAGCTGGTGATCATGGGCAGCACGCCGCCGTTCTGGATGCGATCGATCAGCTCGGTGCCTTCTTCCATGATGGTCAGGTCAGCGCCGAAGTCGGTATCGAATACCTTGTTGAAGCCCAGACGACGCAGGGCAGCAGCCATCTTGCCGGTCACGCCGGTGCCGATGGGCATACCGAATTCCTCGCCCAGAGCAGCGCGTACAGCGGGAGCGGGCTGCACCACCACATGCTTGGTGGGGTCGGCCAGAGCGTCCCAAACGGGCTTGGTCTCGTCACGCTCGGTGAGAGCGCCAACGGGGCAGGCGGTGATGCACTGGCCGCAGTTGATGCAAGCCATTTCGCCCAGACCCTTGTCCCAGGGGCTCTCGATGGAGGTCTTGAAACCACGCTTTACAGCGCCGATAACGCCGATCTTCTGGACGTTAGCGCAAGCGCCCACGCAACGACGGCACACGATGCACTTATCGTTATCGCGAACGATGGAGGGAGAAGACAGGTCGATGGCATGCTCGGTCTTGGCGCCGTCGAAACGGGAACCGTCTTCCACGCCCAGATCCTTGCACAGCTTCTGCAATTCGCAATTCTGGCTACGCTCGCAAGTGAGGCACTTGCGGTCGTGGTTGCTCAGGATCAGCTCCAGGTTGGTCTTGCGAGCCTGACGCACAGCGGGGGTGTTGGTCTTAACGACCATGTTGGGGGTGCAGGGTAGCACGCAGGCAGCCTGCAGGGTGCGGCCACCGCAGTCAACAACGCACAGACGGCAGTTGGCAGTCTCGTTGATGTCCTTCAGGTAGCACAGGGTGGGGATATTTACATTGGCCTTGCGGGCCGCTTCAAGAACCGTCGAACCGGCAGGAACCTCTACCTGCACGCCGTCGATGGTCACATTGATCATCTGGTCCATAATTTCCACTCCTTTATGCAGATATTAGTTCTTGACGATGGCGCCGAAG
>JAZSRK010000093.1:0-10675 GCA_045538465.1 Candidatus Limiplasma sp.
AGCGCTTTTCAATGAGCGTAAACCCATCTACTGCAGTCTGGCGGATATCACCATGGACAACGGCCAGGGATTTCAGAATGGTCTTGCTGCTCTGGAAGAGATCGTCAGCAGGTTCTGCTGAGCGGGCAAGGAACGCTTCGAAAACGCATCGGGTGGCACCCAAGCATTTTGGTGTGCCACTTTTTGTTTATTCATAACCGCCATTCGCCACATAACAATACCAGCACAGGAGGAAACATTGATGAACATATTCTATATCGGAGGTTCGCCCTGCAGCGGCAAAAGTACGGTCGCAGAAGCGCTTTCAATCAAGTATGGGCTGGACTATTTCAAAGTTGACGATCATCTGGACAAGTACATGGAAATGGGGGCTCACGACCGGAAGGAATGTTGTTCAAGGATCGCCGCCATGACTCCCGAGATGATCTGGATGCGGGATCCATTGGTACAATGTCAGGAAGAGTTGCTGATATACGAAGAGATCTTCGAATATATTCAGGCGGATCTGCAACGTTTGGACAGTGTGAACGGGATCATTACTGAGGGTGCTGCCTATCTGCCGAAACTGGCAAAGCAGAATCAGCTCAAGCCGGATATCTATTTGTCCATTACGCCGTCAAAGGACTTTCAGGTATACCATTACAAGCAAAGGGAATGGGTTCCCCATGTGCTTTCCGGTTGCAGTGATCAGGCAAAGGCATTTGCGAATTGGATGGAGCGGGACGCCCTGTTTGCGTGCGAGGTTCAGCGGCAATGCAAAGAGATGGGGTATACCTCGATTGTGAATAACGGTGAACTGCCGGTGGATGAATTGACACATCGTGTTGCCGCACATTTTGGTTTTCTGTGATGGATCAGGTTGTATGTGATTCGAAAAGTGAATGAAAAAGGCTTATCCCCTTGACAAGAACGTTCGTTCGTATTATGATATATATACAAACAAACGTTCTGTTTTTGGAGGTCGAGACCATGCTTCAAAGGATCGCAAACCATTATGGAGATGATACCTGTTCATCCTGCGTCGTAGCAGGCGATTATATCTTTTTGGCTCATCACGGCGGCGGGCAGGAGGTAAACGATCTGGCTTACCAGACCCGTGCCTCGTTGGATAGTCTCGCCCAAACGCTCCAAAGCGTAGGTGCTACCCTTGATGATGTGGTGCAGCTGACCTACTACATTCGCAATGTAGAAGATTTTCGCAAGGGTGCCAATGTGTTCCGGGATTATTTCAAAAACGGCGCACCTGCACGCATGACGGTGGTAACGGAGTTTGTTGGGGAAAACTGCCTGTGCCAAGTGGACGGTTTGGCCTATAAGCCCGCAGCTAACGCAAAGCGAGCGGCTGGCGAGTGAGGGAGGGTGCAAGACACCTTAAAAACCTGTTGCGGACGTTTTTTCGCGAACTGAAACCGGTGCAGAGATTTGTGCCGGTTTTTTTATGCGGTTTTCGCACCCCTTTTTCACCTCGGCATACCGTATCAATGAACGGCGGCAAAGGCACCCACGCAAAGCGCCGAACCCGCCGAAGTGAAGAAGGAGGCTTGCCAATGTCTTTTTACAGCTACAAGAATGCCAATCCCTGCTCCTGCCCCGGCGTCATCTCCGGCAGTGCACTGGATGGTCTTCAGGAAAAGGTATGCGTGCAGGTAAAGCGTGTGTATGACAGTTGCCTGCAACAGGAACAGTTGGATGACAAAGAAGTGGTCATTACCAGCTATGCCATGGTAGCGGGCAACAATTGCGGCTGCACCTGCTCGTGCAATTGTGGTTCCGGCCCTGTAGGCGAAGCGGAAACGGTCGCGCCCACCTCTGCACCCGTCCCGCCCATCACCTTTGAAAGCTGCCGTTCCACCACTACGGAGGGCACCATTCGCAACCTGACGGTGGAACGTCTGTGCGACCGTCCCTGCTTTGCCCGTGTACGCTGCAAAGTGGATGTGCCCATCGACATTCTGTTTGTGGATAGCCGCTGCGTGGAGTACATCGGCAAGGGCGTTATTACGGTCGATAAGGATGTACTTCTGAGCATTCCTGATGAATCCATCGTACCGTATTGCTTGGAGAGCATGGTCAGCGCCATCTGCGTGGCCGGCACCTATGAGGGCAACAACACCTTCAAACTGACGGTGTGCGTTACCGTTATTCTCAAAGTGCTGGCACAGGTGGAGATCTTGGTGCCTTCCTATGGCTTCTGCTCCATCCCGCCCTGCGAAGAGTTTGCCGAAAATGTTTGTGATGAGTTCTTCTCACTTCCGCTCTTCCCGCCGGCTTCCCTTTGCAATAACGACGAGGTGAGCATCAGCAATGCCGCTTGCAATACCGGCTCCTACGGGGGCTGCGGCTGCGGTTGCCGACGGTAAGGCAAACCTAAGGGGGAGCAGCCTGTGCCCGGTGGTTTACGGGCACGGCTGCTTCCCCTTTTCTCTTATGCAGTGCAATGGCGCCCCACTGGGCTTTCTTGCAAACGAAATTTTACAATCGACATAAGGTTTTGGGTATGCAAGCCGATAGGGTTATGGTATAATATATCTGTATGTGCAGCCATCATCGTGCTGCCCATATGCCACGAAATACGAAAGGAGGTTCATGTATGCAGTACCAAGCCCCGCAGCAGTATTCTGCCAAACCGAGACCTAAGCGCGACTATACGCCCAAAAAACGCAAGAGCCGCTCGCTGCAGGTATTGCCGCTTTTGCTGCTGTTCCTTGCGCTGCTCGTGATCATGTACCTGGTCTTCCCTAAGGAAGCAGGGCGCCATATCGGTTCCTCCAAATACACTGGTCTTGTGTTTAGCGAAGCGATGTCTGCCAATTCCAGCGCTGTGCCGGATGAAAACGGCGAGTTTTACGACTGGCTGGAGATCTATAACGGTACCGGTGCAGACTTGGATCTGGAAGGCATCATGCTTACCAACCGCAGCGACCGCATTACCTTCTATTTTCCCAGCTATATGCTTAAGGCAGGGGAGAGGGTGATCGTCTATTGCTCCGACAGTTACCAGCTCGACCCTTCCAAGCCGTTCCATGGCAAGTTTAAGCTCTCCTCCGCCGGTGTGCATGTGTATATGTACGACCCGGATATGTACCTGATCGACGACATGACTATTCCCACCATGACGGCCGATAACAGCTACATCCTTACCGGCGTCGATGAGGCTGGACAGAAACAGTACGATACCACCAGCTATTACAGCCCCGGGTACGATAATACCCATGAGGGCTTCTTGGCGTACCGTTCCGCTAACGTAACCGAAGGCGGCGTACTGGTGATCAACGAGGTATGCCCCGACCCCAAGATCGGCATTCCCGATCAGGATGGCGAGATCGTTGATTGGATCGAGCTGCGCAACAACAGCAATGAACCGATCCATCTGGGCAACTATTACCTCAGCGACAAGGAAAACAAGCCGCTGAAGTGGCGTTTCCCCGAATCGGCGGTCATTCCTGCCAATGGCTACTATCTCATTTACTGCAGCGGCAAGGATATCTTGCAGCAAAACGGTATCCCACACACCAATTTCTCCGTAAGTGCCGAGATGGAAACGCTGGTGCTCAGCGATACCTACGGCCGTATGGTAGATCGTTTCACCATTGAGAACGTACCAGAGGATTATTCCATCGGCCGGACCGATGCCGGCGAATTGGTACAGTTCCAGCTGACCACACCCGGTCAGAGCAACGATGCAGCTGGTCAGGCCAAGGCGGACGAGCTGTTTCGCGCCTATAACTACACCGGCGTTATCATCAGCGAAGTGCTCGCCTCCAACGATGTGATCGCAGTAGGCGAGACTGCTGCGTTGACCGACTATGTAGAATTGTACAACACCAGCGCTGAGACCGTAGACCTGACGGGCTATGGTCTCAGCGACTCGCTGGGTCGTCCCCGCAGATGGCAGTTTCCTCAGGGCGCATCCATTGGTCCGGGGGAGTATATGATCGTGTTTCTGGATGCCCAGCCACAGCTATCCACTGTAACCGAGTACCATACCAACTTCAGCATTTCCCGCAACGGCGGCGAAACCATGACCTTTTGCGACCCCACTGGCCGTATTCTGGATCGCTTGCCCCTTTCCCTTATCCCCACCGACCATAGCTTTGGTCGTACCCTTGGCTCCAACGAGTTTTTCTACTACGATGCTCCTACGCCCGGTCAGCCCAATGAGGCGGGCTATTATGGTTATGTAAGCACTCCGTCGTTCTCTCTGCCCGGCGGCGAATATAAAGGCAATGTACAGGTGACCATCTCCGTTCCCCAAAATGCCCATGTGTACTACACCATGGATGGTTCCATCCCAACGCAGGAATACGGCTCCCGCTATGAGCCGGGCACCATTTTTGATCTGTCCCACGTTACGGTGCTTCGGGCCCGGGCTTTCGACCCCACCGGTCGCCTGCAGCCCAGCGAGATCATTACCCAATCGTATATGATGAATCTCTACCATGCATTTCCGGTGGTCAGCCTCGTAGCCGATCCCTACGTGCTTTGGAATGAAGAGAACGGTATGCTTTCCGCAGGCGGCGAGCTGAAAAAAGAGAAGATCCCCTTCGAAAAGCTGGATGGCTCCGATCCTAACTACCGCACCTTCGGTAAGGAACCTCACGAGGGACATATCGAGATCTACGAAAAAGACGGCACCCAGCTGGTAAGCCAAGCAGTGGATTTTAGCCTGCAAGGTCAGTACAGTTTGGATATGCCGCAGAAATCTTTCAAAATACGTGCAAAGGCCAAGTACGGCAACAAGTATTTTGAAGCCGCACTGTTCGAAGATCGTCCCTATACCCAGTACAAGAGCTTCGTTCTGCGTATCTCCGGCAACGACAGCGCATGGACGCGCCTGATTGATGGTTTTCAAGATCGGCTCATTACCCGCTTCAACGAACAGAGCGATAATCCCTCCACGCTTATTTATCAGTCTTGGAAACCCGTTGTGGTCTACCTGAACGGTTCCTACTGGGGGCATTACAATATGCGCGAGCGTGTGGACCGTTATTTCGTAGCCCAACACGAAGGGCTCAGCCTC
The DNA here is from genome assembly GCA_045538465.1 of Candidatus Limiplasma sp. GTDB lineage: Bacteria > Bacillota > Clostridia > Christensenellales > Aristaeellaceae > Limiplasma. The sequence continues at coordinate 5,021 of JAZSRK010000093.1, forward strand.
GAAGAAGCCGACAATATGGATATTCTGGAGGCTAGCGGACGCACGGTGGTGTGGGGTTCCAGCAAGGAATACCGCGATATGATCGAGCGGATCGAGAATTCCTCCCCTGGCGAAAACGAAGAAGACCTTCAATACATTCTGGATAACATCGATGTTGATAACTATTTCGACTATATGGCCTTCCAGATGTTCTTCGGCAACTCCGACCCCGGTAACATTCGCTTCTACAAGCTGGATGAGCCGGGTTCCAAATGGCGTTGGATCGTGTACGACCTTGACTACGGTCTGTTCAACAGCGGTTTTGATAGCGTTACCAGCTACCTGAAGCCCGAGGGCGCAGGTCAGCAGCACATCAACAATACCATCATCCGCAAGCTTTTGGAAAACGAAGAGATGAAGGTAAAATTCCTGACCCGTATGGGCGAGATCTACCAGTTCCTCACCACAGACACAATGACGTCTGTTCTCGATGAGATGATCGCTATTCTGGAGCCAGAGATGCCCCTGCATTTCGCCCGCTGGGCTGAGGATACCGACAAGGCCATCATGGCAGATAACCCCACCACGCCGGAAGGCGCGCTGCGGTACTGGCATACCCGCTTGGATCGCTTGCGCAACGTACTCAAAAAACGCCCCACCTATTTCTACGAAATGGTGCAGGAACGGTTGGGGCTTACCGATGACCAGATGCTGCTCTTCTTCGGCCCCAAGCCGCCTCTGCCGGAGGATGCCGACTACACCGAGGGCAGAAAGTGGAGCTAATGGTTGACAAAACGGCGAAAATACACTACTATGCACAAAGCAACACCACAAAGGAGGAGCTACCCCTATGCTTTCGACCTCTCTGCTGACCACCACCGCCATTACCAGCACAGACCTTTATTCCACCGGCCTGGCTGCCCAGTTTAAGTCCATCGTCCCCTCCGACCTGTTCATGGCGCTGGGTCTGGGCTTTATCATTGGTATCATCATTGCGCTGGTATACCGCAAAACTTACCGCGGTGTGCTGTACAGCCCTTCCTTTACCATGACGCTGATCATGCTCACCCTCATCACCACCCCCGTGGTCATGTGCATTAAGAACGACATTGCTCTGTCTATGGGTATGGTGGGTGCATTGTCCATCGTGCGTTTCCGTACCGCTATTAAGGATCCGCTGGATACCGCTTATATGTTCTGGGCGCTGACCATGGGTATTTTGCTGGGCGCTGGTCTGTATCTGATCGCCATTATTGTGGTGCTGTGCATTTCGGTGTTGCTGTTCGTGCTCACCTTTGCCAAACTGACGGCTCCCAATGCCTACCTGCTGGTGCTGCATTACGATGAGTTCTGCGAAGGCGCCATCATGACCGAGCTGCAGCGCTGCGTAAAGAGCCACAAGCTTCGCTCCAAGACCCTTACCCGCGCCGGCGCAGAAATGACCTACGAGATCCGCCTGAACGAGCGCCACGAAGTGGTCACCCGTATGCTGGATATCGAAGGTGTACACGATGCTACTTTGGTGGCTTGCCAGAGCGAAGTAGGCGCATAAGCGATCTTGGAAGGATAGAAGCATGAGTATTTCTGTACCCCTTCGGCATGAGCTCAAGTATTTTATAACGCCGTTAGAGTATCAAGTGTTATCCCGGGTGTTGGATCACACGCTTGAAAGAGACCCCAACGGCGATGAAAACAACGAGTATCATATCCGTTCCCTGTATTTTGACACCTTCTTTAACGATGCTTTGATCGATAAGCTGGATGGTGTGAAGAATCGCGACAAGTACCGCATTCGCATCTATAACTTTTCGGATCGGTTCATCCGCATGGAGTGCAAAACCAAGGTAGGCTCCATGATCTCCAAACGCTCCACCGCTATTCCCAAGCTGCTGGCAGAGCAGCTGATCGCAGGCGACCCCACTGGTCTGGAGCGCACCCGCAGCGGTCTTTTGCGCGATGTATACCGGGAGATGAAGCTGCATATGCTGCATCCCGTGGTTATTGTGGACTATGTGCGGGAGGCCTACCTGCACCCGGCAGAGGAAGTGCGCATCACCTTCGATAAGCAGCTGCACACCGGTCTGCGGTCTGTAGATATGTTCAATCCTTACGTGCCAACCATTTCGCCCTTTGATCATGGCGAAATCATCTTGGAAGTGAAGTTTAACCGCTGCCTGCCCCCGTATATCCGGGATATTCTGTGCACCCATGTGCACAGTGCGCAAAACAGCGCCATTTCTAAGTATGTATGGTGCAGACGGTTTGAGAATTTTGAATGAAAAGAGATCCCTGCAGCCGATGATGGCTGCAGGGACTTTTACTTGATACTTCGTACTGTTTTTGTTATCAAAGAAAGTACAGATGGTGTCCGCGATAAATAAGGCAGATCTTTGTGGTTTCATCGTACAAGGCCAGCCAGTAATCGTCTTTCTCCTGCCGGAAAAACAAATGGGTATAGCTTTCCGGCAGGCAGCCGTCTGGGATTTCGCTGAGTGCTGCTTCGCTGGGTGTATCATCGGGCAGCAGAACGGCATCTGACAGTGTGAAATGCCCGCTTTGCCAACCAACGAGGGAGGAAGCAATATCGTCCCTGCTGCGGAATACATAAACCTCATACCCGTCCGTATACCAAAGCCAGTCCTTCCAGTAGGAATGGTGCAGCGTTTTACGGCGGCATGGCAGAGAAATGCTGCAGCGCTGCAGCAGTGTGGCTTCACGGCTGGGCAACTTTTCGGCTTCGTACATACCATAAATGATCAAACCGGCGATCATTAACAGAATACACAGGGCAACAAGCAGCTTTTTCATATCGTACTCCTTAGCTGGGATGGCTTAATGATAACGGAAAAGAAATGCATTGTCAATGGCAGGGAGAGGTATGGGGTCTCGTCGCGGATTGTTTTTCTGCTGCTAACATGGTACAATTCTTGCAAAGCCGATCCATCAATGGCAGCATCGGTGGTGCATTTGATCCAGCATGATAAAGGAGCCGATTTCGGATGAACAAAGATATGCAAATGGCCGCCGCCTTGGCAGAGAAAGTAGCAGCTGTAGGCGGACGGGTATATTATGTGGGCGGCTTTGTGCGCGATCGACTGATGGGTCGGGACTGCAAGGATGTGGATGTGGAGGTGCACGGCATTGCGCCTGCGCAATTGGAGGAGATCTTGGATACGCTGGGGGAACGTACCGTGATGGGCGTAAGCTTTGGCGTGTACGGCCTCAAACATTACGATCTGGATATTGCTATGCCCCGCAGCGAAACAAACACCGGCAGGGGACATAAGGATTTTACCGTGGCGGTCGATCCTTTTCTTGGCGTGCGCAAGGCTGCACAGCGGCGGGATTTTACCATTAACGCCATGATGCAGGATGTGCTTACCGGCGAGGTGGTAGACCCCTTCGGCGGGCAGGAGGATCTGCAAAAAGGTCTGATACGCCATGTGTGCGATGCCTCCTTTGGCGAAGACCCACTGCGGGTTTTACGAGGGGCTCAATTTGCCGCTCGCTTTGGCTTTCGCATTGCGGATGAAACCATCGCCATCTGCAAAGAAATGGATCTGTCTGCGCTGGCGGGCGAGCGCATTATGGAGGAACTGAACAAAGCACTTTTGAAAGCCGACAAACCATCCATCTTTTTTGATTCGCTCCGCAATATGGAACAGTTGGACTATTGGTTTCCGGAAGTACAAGCGCTTATTGGGGTGGAGCAGGAAAAGCGGTTTCATCCCGAAGGGGATGTATACATCCATACCATGCAGGTGCTGGATCTGGCTGCTCAGCTGCGCAAGCAGGCAACAAATCCCCGCGGCTTGATGCTGGCAGCGCTGTGCCACGATTTTGGCAAACCTGCGACCACCAAGGTGATCGATGGGCGTATTCGTTCCTTTGGTCATGAGCAAGTGGGCGTGCCGCTGGCGACCCAGCTGATCGATCGGATGAACAACGAAGTGCGGCTTAAGAAGTATGTGGAAAACATGGTGCTTCTGCATATGCGTCCCAATGCATTGGTGGGCATGAAGTCGGGTAAAAAAGCCTATATGAAACTGTTTGATAAGAGCATCGAACCATCTGATCTGCTGCTGCTGGCACAAGCGGATCACTGCGGCCGGGATGGGCAGTATGACGATTACGACGAAATTGCACAGAAGCTGAAAACAATGCTGGATAAGTACCATGCTTTGATGCAGCTTCCAGAAGTGAAGGGCGAAGATCTGATCCGTGCTGGTGTACAGCCGGGCAAAGCGATGGGCGAAGCCATTGCCTATGCTCATAAACTGCATCTTAGCGGTGTAGAAAAGAAAACGGCGCTGGTACAGACCCTATCGTGGCTCAAGGAAAAACAACCGAGCTAAATATGAAAAAAGAACGTCATACACCACAGAAACGTGTTCTGCGGCGTATGGCGTTTTTTAAACATGCTGCGAGCGGTTACTGTTTAGCTGCGTTCCGAGTGGAAGCAAAAAATACGGCTGTATTCACGATCCATCGATATGCCGAAACCAGGCAGTTCTATGATAATCATGACACACATTGATAGCGATACGCATTAACCAGGCCTAGTCATTTTCGGTTTTTTTCCGCTCGTAGGAATCCGTCCGAATATTATTCATCTGATGCGCGGACAAGTATATGATCTGGATACATAGCGATACACAGTATAACGCATTATAATGCCGTGAAACGATGAGGTATTGTGATGCGTTGCTATATTTTCGTGTATATTCACCGCATAATGACAGAATATATTTAAATTCACAAAAAACACTTGACAATTTGCGGGGGGTGGGTATAATGAAACTACCAAATAATCGGGATGTATAAATATGCGTATCATTCTCGACACTGACAAGAAGACCATCACTACCGTGGAACTATCAGGACAAACCGAACGCGATGATTATGGAAATCACCGGCGACGAAAGCAAGAAGAAGACCTTCAAGGGCTACATTGACGAGATTTGGCAGGAGTGTATGAAAGACAGCGATAAGCACGTTGTTACTGGCAAGAAGCCCGCAAAGCCTGTCAAGGGTGGCTGATAGAGGGCGGTGAATACCTACGCCCGCTGAAATCGTGGAAATGAACCGCCTCTATAACGAATATGGTAACTACGCCGAGGTGGGACGGCGTGTTGGGCGTAGCGGTTCTACCGTTGCAAAGTATATCAAGTTGAATGGCACACCGAAGATTGTCGTGCATACTTTCAAGGAAGTTGTGCGGGAAGAATAAGAAAGGATAAAAAGTTATGAAAAAATTTTGGAATAACCTATTTAATAATCCGGGACGCCAAATCAAAATCATTGCAAAGTGTTTCTTTTTTGTAGCCGTGATCGCCGCTATCATAGGAGCGATCGTTTATGGTGTGGATGTGTCGTATAGATTTGAATTTGAGGATATCTTGATTTGTATAGGTATTGTGATTGGCGGCGCTTGCGCCGGCTATCTGATTATGCTGCCGGTCTATGCAATTGGCGATGCAGTAGAAAATCTTTCTTGCTTGAAAGAACTCAAAGAATCTGAAAAAATGACCAATCCGAGCTTGTGAAAAAAAGTCTGTAAAAAGCTGAAAGGCATCGGCCTTCTATGATAAGATAAAGATTATCAAGGAGGCCGAATTTATGGCGAACAAGAAAAAGGAAGTCTACAGACCGGGGCCCATGACTGAAGGGAAAAGG
>JAZSRK010000126.1:0-4287 GCA_045538465.1 Candidatus Limiplasma sp.
CAGTTTCCTTTCAGGGCGAACAGATTCAACCGTTGATGTTACGAAGGAAACTTCCAGTAGTGGTCATTGTTTTCCGGGCGCTGGGGGAAACCCTCAGTCAGCTTCGCTGACACAGGTCGCGGGAGAAAACCCCCCAGGGCCGTTTTTCTCAACTACCTGATTGAAAAATCAATTTTCAGCGGGCAGCACTTCCATGGCCTCCCGCTCGTACATCACCACACGGATCTCCGGCTCGATCATCAGGGCAAGGCCGTCACCCAGCAGCACGCCATCAGCGCCGGTCAGGGTACACAGCACCAGATGCACATCCCCTTCGGCGGTCATGTCGTCCACCGGGGTGGCAGCTGCGATGGTACGGTTGGGCAGACAGGCCTCCGCAAAAGCGGCAGCGTATTTGTCCAGATTGCGGGAAGGGGCAGAGCGGGTCTCCAGCCAGCCCAACGAGGTAAGCTTGCCAAGGGCAGGGGAGCCATCATAGAGCAGCACTTCGCCCTCAGGCGAAAGCACCAGCGTGCTGACCAGTGCCTGTTTTTCGTTCGCAGTGTGAGCGGAGATGCGCCAGCCCTCTGGGTCAGCTTCGCAAGTGAGGTTCACGGCGGCGGTATCCACCTGAACAAAGGGAGATTCCAAGAAACGGCGACCGCAGGCCAGCGCCTGATATTCATCCGCCAGTGGCTCGGTGGCCGCACGCCAGCTGGGCTGGGGAACGGTGCGGATGGGAACGGGCTTGTGGCTTTCCCGGGTGGCGAAAGCAAACACCAGCACCACGGCACAAAGCAGCGAAGCAAGGGCAATGCCCCATTTACGGGCAGCATCGTTTCGCAAAACACCATTGATGCGTTGCTTGAGCCATTTGCCGCTGAGCATCAGACCGCTGGCACCGGTGCAGCAGCGCCCCGCAGCTCCTGCCAGTGCGCCCGCGTAGCTGAGGCGTTCCATGCCCGGCAATTGGGCAGTCACCCGGCTGTCGCAGGCCAGCTCCGCGTCTTCCCGGCTCAGATAGGCCGCCAGCCACACCAATGGGTTGATCCAGTGGAGCATGCAGCAAACGTTGCGCAGGGCAGACCACCACTGGTCGCCTGCTTTTACATGGCAGATCTCATGGGCCAGCATGTGAGGGATGTGCGTGGGCTGGGAATCTTCCGGGATGGCAATAAAGGGTTTGATACGCCCCACGATGCAGGGGGCTTTTAAGTATTGCACCAAATAAACGGGTACAGGCTTGCATTTGTACTGGCTGCACAGCGCATGGTAGCGCTCAAGCAGGGCTTCATCCGGCATGCCGGTGCGGTTGCGCAGGATGCGGCTTTTGCGGCGGCTGGATTTGAGCACTAATGCTACTCCAACACCAGAGCCCACGGCAGCATAGCACACCAGCAGCCATTTGCCGGCTCGTCCGCTCCGGGTCTCTTGGCTGATGTGGTTCAGGGCAGCAGCACCGGCGCTGTCGCCGGAGGATAGGGCATCTACCGTGTCCAAAAAGCGGGTGCGGATCTGGTCTGCCACCGGTCGGGCCCCAGCATCCACCGATAGGGTGGGGCGCAGATGGTTCATCAGCGGATTGGGCAGGCTGATGGGCAATAAAAGCCGAAGGGCTACCACCAGCCATAGGGCATACAGTAACCGGTTGGAAATTCGCCCGCGAAAGAGCGAGCGTATGGCCATTATTACCAGCACCAAAGCACTGCCAATAAGCGTAGATTCCAGCAGAAAATTAAACAGAGTCATGCTTCTCATGGGTGGTTCCCCTCTCTTGTATGCAGGCCCAAGGAGCCTCTACTTGGTAATAGACGGCTCAGAAGGAAAAAATGTTGCACAGATCCATGAAAAAATTTTCATGCAAAGAAAATTGTAATGCAAACAAGCGTAGTGGGCAAGCGGTTTATCTGTGTAAAACATCGTTAAAACTTTCACGTATTTGGGTCAAAATCCTGCTGTCACCATTCCCGAAAGGTTGACAATGCCCCGCCAAAATTCTATAATAGGTACGTTGGAAACCTCCGTCTGTTTGCTATGCGCACAAGCGCCCGCCGCTGTGCAGGGGACAGGCTGAAAGCGCTGCCATGCTTACGCTTTCACCACCCCCGAAAAAGCAATGCAGACAGACGGCTTTCAATGATAAATACTTTAGGAGGGAATCCCAATGGCCATCAAAATGACCGTAGACGGCAATACTGCTGTCGGCCACGTTGCGTATGCATTCAGCGATGTGGCAGCCATTTACCCCATCACCCCTTCCTCTCCCATGGCCGAAGTCGTTGACGAGTGGGCCGCCCGTGGCCAGAAGAACCTGTTCGGTCAGTCTGTGCACGTAAGCGAGATGCAGTCCGAAGCCGGTGCCGCTGGCGCTGTGCACGGCAGCCTTGCCGCTGGTGCTATGACCACCACCTTCACCGCTTCTCAGGGCCTGCTGCTGATGATCCCCAACATGTACAAGATCAGCGGCGAATTGCTGCCCAGCGTGTTCCACGTCAGCGCTCGCGCTCTGGCTGCCCACGCTCTGAACATCTTTGGCGACCACAGCGACGTTATGGCTTGCCGCCAGACCGGTTTCGCTATGCTGGCCTCCAACTCCGTTCAGGAAGCGATGGATCTGGCTGCTGTTGCTCACCTGAGCACCATCGAAGCCAGCGTGCCCTTCCTGCATTTCTTCGACGGTTTCCGCACCAGCCACGAAGTGCAGAAGATCGACGCTTTCGACTACGAAGAGCTGCGTCCTCTGGTCAACTTCGACAAGGTGAAGGCCTTCCGTGAGAATGCTCTCAATCCTGAGCATCCCCATCAGGCCGGTACCGCCCAGAACCCCGACATCTACTTCCAGGGTCGTGAAGCTGCCAACAAGTACTACGAAGCCACTCCCGCCATCGTGGAAGAGGTCATGAAGAAGATCTCCGCCCTGACCGGCCGTGAGTACAAGCTGTTCAACTACGTTGGTGCTGCCGATGCCGAGAAGGTCATCATCGCTATGGGTTCCGGCTGCGAAACCATCGAAGAGACCATCAATTACCTCAACAGCAAGGGCGAGAAGCTGGGTCTGGTGAAGGTTCACCTGTACCGTCCCTTCTCCACCAAGCACCTGATGGCCGCCATCCCCGCCAGCTGCAAGAAGATCGCCGTTCTGGACCGCACCAAGGAGCCTGGCTGCCTGGGCGAGCCCCTGTACGCCGATGTTTGCACCGCTCTGATGGAAGAAGGCCGCACTGATATCGAAGTTGTCGGTGGCCGCTATGGACTGGGCTCCAAGGAGTGCAACCCCACCATGGGCAAGGCTGTGTACGACAACCTGAACGACGGCGCCATGAAGAACCACTTCACCGTGGGTATCAACGACGACGTTACCTTCACCAGCCTGCCTCTGGGCGAGCAGGTCATCGCTGCTCCCGCTGGCACCGTTAGCTGCATGTTCTATGGTCTGGGTTCCGACGGTACCGTTGGTGCTAACAAGAACTCCATCAAGATCATCGGCGACCACACCGATATGTATGCTCAGGGCTACTTCAGCTACGACTCCAAGAAGTCCGGCGGTATCACCGTGAGCCACCTGCGTTTCGGTAAGACCCCCATCCAGTCCACCTACCTGATCGACGCCGCCGACTTCGTGGCTTGCCACAAGTCCAGCTACGTCACTCAGTACGATATGGCCTCCAAGCTCAAGGAAGGCGGCGTGTTCCTGCTCAACAGCCCCTGGACCGCTGAAGAGATGAACGATCGCCTGCCTGCCAAGATGAAGCAGCAGCTGGCCAAGAAGCATGCCAAGTTCTTTAATGTGGATGCCACCAAGCTGGCTCTGCAGGTTGGCATGGGCAACCGCATCAACACCATCATGCAGGCTGCTTTCTTCAAGCTGGCTGATGTTATCCCCTACGAGCAGGCCGACGAGTACATGAAGGCCTATGCCAAGAAGGCTTACGGCAAGAAGGGCGACGCCGTCGTCCAGAAGAACTGGGATGCTATCGACATCGCCATCTCCGGCCTGGTCGAGATCCCCGTTCCTGCTGAGTGGGCTGACTGCACCACCGGCGCCGAGCCCGTAAAGGTTGAGGCTACCGAGTACTTCAACGAGTTTGTTGCTCCCTGCCTGGCTCAGGAAGGCGATAACCTGCCCGTAAGCGCTCTGAGCGCCAACGGCTTCGTGCCCACCGGCACCACCAAGTTCGAGAAGCGCGGCATCGCCGTGACCGTTCCCGAGTGGATCGCCGACAAGTGCGTGCAGTGCGGCAACTGCGCTCTGGTTTGCCCCCACGCCTGCATCCGTCCCATCTACGCTTCCGAGGAAGTCATGAAGAA
>JAZSRK010000062.1:0-15747 GCA_045538465.1 Candidatus Limiplasma sp.
TGCTACGCAAGGGTTCCGAAACCACCGGAAGGGTGAGTGAAACGAACCGAGGCGTGAGGACAGCCTGAAAGGCTCCGCAGCGCCGAAGCCCAAAGCCGATGTAATCGGATTTGGGCCGCAATACATGTCGCTGGTTTCGGATCACAGTCGGAGGGTTGCGACCCTCCGATACCTCTCGGGGTTTATCGACAGTCTGGCTCCCGAAGCAAACTGGCTTCGGGAGTTTTTGTATGCATAACCGCCCATCTACCAATTTCCCAAAAGCGATGCAACCCAAACGCTTTTTCTGCATATACTGAACCACTCCCCCACGACTCGCCTTGAAGCAGAAAGGAGCTGATGCCACCTGACTCTTTCCGAGCTGAAACAAAAAGAAGTGATCGACCTTTCGGACGGCAAACGGCTAGGCAAAGTAATGGACTTGGAATTCAGCTTGCAGGATAGCCGCATCACGGCGCTGGTGGTGCCGTCGGATACATCGCTATTGCAAAGTTTACGGGGCGAAAAATGCGGGCTGGTCATCCCTTGGGAGGATGTATACCGCATCGGCGATGATGTGGTGCTGGTCACTATCCGCCAGCAGCAGGAAGCCGCCTGCCATCGGCATAACTGAAAAGTTTTCCACATCACGCCGCCTTTGTTATCCGCCAATGTATTTTTTCCACATAGCGCAATAAATGTATTGAATTTCTTTGCTTTGTCTGTTATACTGTTTTCCACATTGCTTCTATACACGCATGGATGGGGTCTCGCCCCGCTGTCAAAAAAGGAGGAAATGATACATGAGATGCCAGTATTGCGGCTATTTGGACAGCCGCGTCATTGACAGCCGCCCCACCGAGGAGGGCAGCTCCATCCGCCGCCGCAGAGAGTGCCTGCAGTGCGGCCGCCGCTTTACCACCTACGAAAAGATCGAAACTTCGCCCGTTATGGTCGTAAAGAAGGATATGCGCCGTGAGCCCTTCAACAGCACCAAGATCAAGCAAGGCCTGCTGCATGCCTGCCAGAAGCGCCCCGTCAGCGTTGCACAGATCGATACCATCGTGGAAAAGGTAGAAAAGCTTGTACATTCCAGCGGAGACGACGAGTTTTCCTCCCGCCGTATCGGCGAAGCCGTTATGGAAGAGCTGAAGCTGCTGGACGAGGTAGCTTATGTGCGCTTTGCTTCCGTATACCGCCAGTTTACCGACGTTTCCAGCTTTATGGACGAGCTGAACAAACTGGTACGGGAAAGTGCAAAGCGAGCAGACAACGACTGACCCTTCATAGACCATACCGCACCTTGTGCAGAAAACGCATCTGCACAAGGTGTTTTTTCTATGCCATTTACCGCTAACCAAGGAAAATACAAGCCTGCCGGGGTTGATGGTTGTTAGCCACCGCCGAGTGTGCTATAATAATAGGTATAATGGGCAGGCAGTTTTGCCAATCCGCCCGATGGAGGAACTATGGAACAACGCACCGTTTCCAGCGTAATGCTGGTGGATGGATACAGTTTGATCTTTCGCGCCTTTCATGCGCTGCCGTTGCTCACCACGCCGGATGGGGTATACACCAATGCCGTGCACGGCTTTTTTAGCATGCTGCTCAAGGCGCTATCCGATTATCGCCCGGATGCGCTGTGCGTGATGCTGGACGTACACGCACCCACCTTCCGCCACACCCTGTACGAGGACTACAAGGGCACCCGCAAGCCCATGCCGGAGGAGCTTCGCCCCCAGCTGCCCCTGCTTCGGGATATGCTCAAGGCCATGCACATCCATACCTTCGAGATGGAGGGTTACGAAGCCGACGACCTGCTGGGCACTGCCGCCCGTATTGCCAACGAGCAGGGCATTTCTGCCTATGTGCTCACCGGCGACCGGGATAGCTTGCAGCTGGTAGGCGGTCTCACCCGGGTCATTCTGACCAAGCACGGCGTTAGCGAAAGCCTTTTGCTGGATGCTCAAGGGGTGCTGGACAACTATGGCTTTACCCCGGCACAGGTACCCGACATGAAGGGTCTGATGGGCGACAGCAGCGACAACATTCCCGGCATTGCCGGTGTTGGCGAGAAAACCGCCCTGAAGTTGATCTCCCAATACGGCACGCTGGATGAGGTGCTTTCCCATGCAGACGAAGTAAAGGGCAAGCTGGGCGAAAAGCTCCGGTCTGGCAAGGAAGTGGCTTTGCTCAGCCGCGATCTGGGCACCATTCGCCGCACCGCCCCCATCCAGCCGGATTTTGCCGCCTGTGACTGGCACGAAATGTCCGATGGCATCCCCATGCTCAAGCAGTACGGCCTGAATCAGACCGCCAAAAACGTGGAAGCCCTGCTATCCGGCAGCACAGTGACCGCTGCTGCCCCCCGTGGCACCGCCGCCTCCCGGCGTGCTGCCGGAAAGGATAGCGCTCAAGCCGTCAGCGCCACCACCATGCAGACCGAAGACGAAGCCTCCCTGCCCAAAGCCCCTGCCGTGGTGCAGGAAATGGTCTACACCGACAGCGAGACCCTTGCCATTGCCGCCCGTCAACTGGCAGACAGCAAGCCTGCCTATGCTGTGCTTTTAAGCCAGCCCGATGAGATCACCCTGCTGACGGACAAGCACATTCTCTGGCGCATGCCCATCGTGCAGGATCTGATGGGTATCGGCCTATACCCCGATTTGATTTTCGCCGCCCTTGCGCCAGTGCTGGAAAGCGTGCCCCTCATTCTGCACAGCGCCAAGGCGCTGATGCACGAGTTGAGCCGCTATAAGCTGCCCGTGCCCCACGTGCATTGGGATACCCTGCTGGGTGCCTACCTGCTGCACACTGCCCGCAAGCACGACCCGTTGGCTCAGGCCATCGCAGCCGAGTATGGGCTGCCGGAGGAAGAAGCGCCCACCGCTTTGACTGCCCACGATCTATACGCCCTTTTCCTGCGCCAGCAAGCCCGCATGGAAGCACGGCAACTGACCCAGCTGATGTTGCAAATGGAGCTGCCCCTGACCCGTGTTTTGTTCGATATGGAAAAAGAGGGCTTCTGGGTGGATGTGCAAGTGCTGGACGATCTGAGCGGTCAGTTCACCGCCGAGATCGAACGCTGCCGCAAAGAGTTCCTCGCCCTGACCAACGCGCCGGTGGGCTTTAACCTGAACAGCCCCAAGCAGCTGGGTGAGCTGCTCTTTGATAAGCTGGGGCTGCCGGCCCCCAAGAAGACTAAAACCGGCTCCTATTCCACCACCGCCGAGATCTTGGAGGGACTGGCTCCCTACCACGATGCCATCGAGCCGCTTTTGCGCTACCGCAAGCTGACCAAGCTGCAAAGCACCTATGTGGACGGTCTGCGCAAGCTGCGCAGCCGGGATGGCCGTGTCCATACCACCTTTGACCAGACTGCTGCTGTTACCGGGCGCATTTCCTCCTTGGAGCCCAATCTGCAGAATATCCCCATCCGTACCGAGGAAGGGCGGGAGATCCGCAGAGCCTTTGTTGCCAAGGAAGGCTGCATCCTGCTGGATGCCGACTACAGCCAGATCGAGTTGCGGGTACTGGCGCATCTCAGCGGAGATGAAGCCATGTGCGATGCTTTCCGACGTGATCAGGACATCCACACCCGTACCGCTGCCGAGATCCACGGTGTGGCCATGGAGGAGGTCACCTCCGCCATGCGCCGGGCTGCCAAAGCCACCAATTTTGGCATCGTATACGGCATCAGCGGTTTCGGGCTGGCACGCAATGCAGGCCTCAGCCGCAAGGAAGCGGATCAGTTTATCCAGACCTATTTCCAGCGCTATCCCGGGGTGCGTGCCTTTATGGACGAATGCATCCGGCTGGGCAACGAGACCGGCTATGCCAAGACCATGCATGGCCGCCGCCGGGAATTGTACGAGCTGCGCTCCTCCAACCGCAATGTGCGCAACTTTGGCGAGCGTGCCGCCATGAATACGCCTGTGCAGGGCACGGCTGCCGATATTATCAAATTGGCCATGGTCAAGGTAAGCCAGCGTTTGCAGGAGGAAGGCTACAAAGCCCGGCTCATTTTACAGGTTCACGACGAACTGGTAGTGGAATGCCCCATAGACGAGGCAGAAGCCGTAAGCCAGCTGCTGCGGCAGACCATGGAACAGATCGTTACACTGGATGTGCCTCTGGTGGCAGAAGTATCCCGCGGTAAGGACTGGGATGCGGCGCATTAAGCACTCTCCATCCCCCATCACATATCAAGGAGGTATCCCCATGAAGATCATCGGATTGACCGGCGGCATCGCATGCGGCAAAACCACGGTAGCTGAAATGCTGAAGGAGCTTGGCGCTTCCATCATCGACGCCGATGCCATCAGCCACGAACTGACCGCCCCCGGCGGCGAAGCCCTGCCCGCCATTCGGGAAGCCTTTGGACGGCTGGTTTTCTTCCCCGACGGTACCCTGAACCGGGAGGTGCTGGCGGCGCTGGTTTTCTCCAACGAAGCCGAGCGGGAGACCCTCAACAATGTTACCCACCCCCTCATTCTTCAGCACTTGAAGGAAGACATTGAGACCTGCCGGAAGATGGGTGCTTTGATCGTTGTATTGGACGTGCCTCTGCTCTTTGAAGTAGGCGCAGAAAAGCTGGCAGATATCACCGTATGCGCCACATCCCCAGAAGAAGTGCAGATCGAGCGCATGCGCACCCGCAGCGGCCTCAACCGGGAGCAAGCTCTCAAGCGCATCGAAAGCCAGATGCCGCTCAGCGAAAAGGAAGCCCGCAGCGATGTGGTGCTGGATACCAACAAGCCCCTTCAGCAGCTGCAGCAAGAGGTGCTAAAGCTTTATAGCGCCTGGAAGGCAGATGCCCTCTAAGGATGAAAGGAGACCCCATGTACCCCAGCGAACCCCCACGGCGCAGCCTTGATGTGGATTCTGTTCCAACAGACTGGTCCTATGTACAGTCTGTAGAAGAAGGGCTGCGCAAACGGCAAGCGCAAAATATTGCAGGCCGGTCTGAACCCCAGATCCGTCACCGGGCCGAACCGACCCAGCCCGGCAGCGGACCAGCGGTGGCCCGGTCTGTTTTGCCTACCGCAGATGGCAATAGTCCCTTTGTTTTGCCCAACCGCGCCTATCAGCAACCACCGCAGACCGACCAAAGCGCAGCTGTGCAAAACCAGCTTTCTGCCGAAAGCGCCAACGGGGCCGTGCAACCCTCGCCCCAGCCTGCTGCCCGTGCCCGCCGCAGGGCACAGATCGTTACGCAGGATGGTTCTCAGTTTGAAAAACCCGCCGAGATCCAAATACCCGAGTGGCTGCGTGTAGCTCAGCAAAACACAACACCGGCTAGTGTGCGCCGCCCACCGCCCCCGCGTGTGCAGGCAGCGCCCCAACCCGCAGAGGAACAAAACGCCCGCCCCCTGTACGGTCATCGCCCCCAGCAGCCGCAAAGACCTATGCGGCAAGCAGAGATCTACGCCGCTGCCGGCTATCCCCCAGAATTGCTGGCAGAGCAACAACGGCTGGATGCTTTGCAGGAAGCGCAGCAACTGCGCAAGCGCCGGGGTGCTATGGCGGGCGCAGCAGCAGAGCGGCCTCCTGCTCAGCCGCACGACCCGCAAGGCTCTTACCCGCCCCCCAGAAGTACTTACGCCCAGCGCAGACCCCTTGACCCGCAGGAGCAAGCAGCCCGGCTGACCGCCGTACAACATTACAGCGCTCAGCCGTCTCCGCTGCACCAACCTCAGCAGCAAAACAGCTACGCCATTGAGGCAGACGAAGAGGAAACCGCTCCTCGCATCCGCATTCCTTGGCTTGGGCTCTTGGCTTCCATTGCGGTGCTGCTATCCGTCTTTTTATGGATCGACCGCCTCAACACCGCCGACCAGCTGGAAAAAGTGTACGAAGCGAGGGTCAGCGCCCAGCAGCAAGTGGCGGATGAACACCCCTACCAATACCGGGAGTTGATCGAGGCTCAAGCCGATCAATACAACCTGCACCCCGCCTTTGTCGCCTCTATCGTGCTGAATGAAAGCTCCTTCCGCCCGCATGTCAAAAGCAGCGCCGATGCGATGGGACTGATGCAGATCCGTCCCGATACGGGCGAATACATCAACCGTCAGCTGGATGTACCTGGTTACAACCACGATATGCTTTACGACCCAGAAACCAACATCCGTTTCGGGTGCTGCTATTTGGGCGAGTTGAGCGAGCGCTTTGGCGGCGACCCGGTGCTGGTGGCCGCTGCCTACAACGCCGGTCCCACCAATGTGCAGAACTGGCTCAACAATTCCACCTATTCATCCGACCGGCGCACCCTGCCCATCGAAAACATTCCCTTTGGCGATACGCAAACCTATGCCCGCCGTGTGTTGCGGGACTATGCTGCTTATAAACGCCTGTATTATGAAAACCCGGAGGCTCAATAAATGAAACGAATGCTGTGTCTGCTGCTGGCGCTGATGCTGCTGCCTGCTTTCGCCCTTGCCGAAAGCGTGCAAGATTCGCTTGTTGTTGGCTTGGTCAGCTACCGCACCTACGAGATCCGTCCCCTCGTTCCCCAAGAGAGGGATATAATGTCCTTGTATGCGCTCATCTACGAAAGCCTAGTTACCATAGACGATAACGGCATCCCCCAGCCTTTGCTGGCCGAAACTTGGACCGAGACCGGCGGCGGCAATACTTGGACCTTTACCCTGAGAGAAAACGTAACGTTTTCGGATGGCACACCGCTTACCGCTGCCGATGTAGCTGCTTCCGGCAACTATATTCTCAATCTGTCCAATGCAGAGGTAGCCGATAAAGGCTTTTACCAAAACATCCGCTACATGGTCTCTTCTTTTGAGGCACCGGACGACCGCACCGTTGTGGTAAAAGCCAAGCGGGATTATTACGGCGTGCTCTACAGCATGACCTTTCCCGTGGTGCACCAATCGCAATTAGAGACAGCCAGCCCCTTGGGTACCGGCCCCTATATGATCAATTCCTTTGCCCCCGGTAGCCACCTGTGGCTTACGGCCAACCCAAACTGGTGGCAGATGCAGCCGCAGGTAACAGAGATCATGGCCACCCTTTTCCCCAGCAACAAAGAGCTGATCACAGCCTACGAGTACGGTCAGGTGGATACAGCCATCACCCGTTCGGTTGCAGCCGCCCAGTACAAAAGCGGTATCAACTCTCTATCCATTGCCTATTCCACAAGGCAGCTGGAAGTGCTTTTGCTCAACAACGGCACCTTCGAATTTGAAGATGTACGCGTGCGGCAAGCCGTCCGGTATGCCATCAACACCAACTTGATCGCCCAAAATGTTTACATGGGCATGACCATTGATGCCGATACCCCCGTTCCCTCCGACAGCTGGCTGTATTACGACCAGGAAAGTTCCTTCACCTACAACCCGCAAAAGGCCATTGCCCTTTTGGAGGAAGCCGGCTGGACGGATACCGACGGCGACAATGTGATGGACAAGGTAGTGGACGGCAAAAAACGCAACCTCCACATCCGTCTGTTTGTGTATGAGGACCCGGAGAACGATGTACGCTTTGAAACTGCCAATATGATCGTTGATATGCTGGCAGAGGTAAAGATCCAAGTAAAGGTGACCACCATGACCTACGGCGAAGAGGAGGAGGCCTTGCGGGCTGGCTCCTTCGATATGGCGCTGTGCGCCTTCCAGATGGATGTGGTGCCGGATTACGGTTTTTTCCTGCGCAAAGGCAACAACCAAAACTACTGCCGCTATGTATCCTCCGAGATGACCAGCCTGATCGACACGCTGCGCACCCAAGAGGATCAGCACGATTTTGCCTACACCACCCAAACCATGCAGCAGGTGTTTGCCAACGATGCGCCCTTTATTTGCCTGTTCTACCGTTCTGGCGCCATCCTGACCCGTAAAATGTTTACCACGGTACGTTCCATTCGCGAATTTGAACTGCTCCGGGGCATCGAGGCCTTTGGGCGATAAAACAAAGGAGGCGGGCTCATGAAAAAACACATTACCCTCTGGCTGTGCCTGCTGCTTTTGTTGAGCGGTTTGCCCGCCCACGGCGAGGAAGCCCCTGCCGCCATCCCCGACCTGTTGACCGTGGAAGAAGCGCGTGCAGAGCAAGATGTCCAGCCAAGCAGCCCAGAGGCAGCCCAGCAGAGCGAAACATGGGAGATCCTCCCCGAGCCAGAGCGCCCCGCCTTTGTGCCGCTGCTTTTGGAGACGGCCAGCAGCGAGATCGGCTACGAGGAAGGCTCCAACAACTACAGCAAATACGGGGAATGGTCCGGCGACCCGAACGCAGCTTGGTGTGCAGAGTTTGTGTGTTGGTGCGTCAATCAGGTGGATCTCAAGCACCAGTCCGAATTGCTCAATCAGGTCTATCCCAAGTACAGCGGCCAGAATACCGGTAAGGAATGGTATATTGCCCGCGGTCGGTTTTTGTTCCGTAAAGCCATCTGCCCGGATTGGGGCCCCCAATGGCTGCAAGGTGCCGACCGCAACCTAATGCGCAACGAATACCTGCCTCGTTCCGGCGATCTGCTATTTTTCAGCTATAACGAAGCGGGCGATACCGAGCATGTAGCTTTGGTGGAGTTTTGCGCAAGACACGACGATGGGCAGATCTACATCCACGTGATCGAGGGCAACAACCCAGACCGGGTGCAGCGCAACTATTACCCCTTAGACAATAGCCAAGTGCTTGGCTACGGTTTGTGCGAGGATATCATCGGCACTTCCATGCGCTTTGGCAATACCGGCGATAAAGTGCTTTTTTTGCAGCAGCAGCTGTGCGAACTGGGCTATCTGGAGGACCGGCACCTGACCGGCACCTTCGGCAGCAATACCCGCGCCGCCGTCATCCGCTTCCAGCAGGAGGCGATGTATGAGGACAACCCCAACGGCATTGCCAACCTCTATACCCAGCTGGCCATTACCGATGCACTGGAGACCAAGCGCTACAACAGCCCGGAAAGCTGGCTGGTAACGGACTGACAGAGGTGTAAACTTCTTCCCCAAGGGCAGACGGGGTGTACGAAACCTGTAAAAAGGTGTACAATAATACTCTCAAGCAAGGTAGTAAGGAAGGGGGGGCCGCGGGGCAATGCGCAAAACGACCGTTTGGCTTTTATGCCTCGTGCTTTTGCTTACCTGTGCCCTCCCCCTATCCCATGCCGCAGAACTGCCCGATAGAAAAGACCGGGCACTGCTGGTAGGTGTGGATGATTTTGTTACCAAACCCAGTGCCTACCCCAGCTCCACCAACAATGTGTACGCGATGCAGGAGCTGTTCCAGCGAGCCGCTGCGCCGCTGGAGACTATTCTTGTGCCAGCAGAACCTATCACCTCCGCCCAGCAGCTAACGCAGCTGATCCAAACCACTTTTGCCGATGCGCAAGAAGGGGATGTTTCCTACCTGTACATCAGCACCCACGGGCTGTACGACCCTGCAAACGGCATCGAACCGCAGCTGCTGCTCAGCGACGGCATCGTGGAAGGCTCCATCACCCCTGCGCAGCTGGAAGCCGCCTTTGCTGGCATCCAAGGTACCAAGGTGATCATACTGGATGCCTGCTATTCCGGTGCTTTTATCGGCAAGGGACTGGCAGAGCAACCGAAGCAGCTGTATTTTCAAGGGGACGATTTCAAAGTACTCACCTCCAGCGGCGCAATGGAGGAAAGCTGGTACTGGTCCAGTGAAGATGGCGAGATACGGCAGGGTGCATTCTACTTTACCCAAGCCCTTACCCAAGCGCTCAGCCCTGTATTCGACTACCCAGCAGACCAGAACCGGGATGGCAGTATCACCCTCTATGAGCTGCACCAACACCTGCTGCTGGTGAACGCCACCTCCACCCCGCAGGTCTACCCCCAGAAGGATGATCTCATCCTTTTCCGTTACGACCCCAGCGCAGCGCAAAACCCCACGAGCCAACGTGCTGCCATTACCGATGTTACGTTTTCCGGCAATACCCTCAGCCGCTCAAACCCAGAGATCACCATCGAGTTTATCGCCAGACGGCCTGTGCAGATCGGCTACCAGATCGTATACCAGCGGGAGGGCAAATGGCAATTCGACCAAGCCCAGATCATCTACGACGAAGCCGAGCGCTTTACCGTATTCGGCGACAAAGCCGGTGCCATCTCTCCAGGGCGCAAGGTACGCACCCTGACCATGGGCGAATTGCCGCAGGATGCCTACGGCTACGTGATGGTGCAGCTCATCTCCATTGAAAACGGCAAGCCGACCGTACACGCCGGGCGTGTGCTGTGTGTGCTGCCAGAGGAGGCCGCGCCCGCTGTCAGCATAAGCGTGGCAGACAGCTTTACCCCCTCGACCGGGCGTGAATTGTGCATTTTTGTAAGCCATGATGCGCCTTGTACCCTTAGCATAAGCATTGTAGATGCGCAAGGAAAAACCCTGCACCGGCTGTGCCACAAGCAATCCACCCGCCCCATGCAGCTTGTGCCCTCCGGCAGTGTGTTTTACTGGGACGGTCTGCTAAAGACCGGCGAACCCCTTACCCAAGGAACCTATCAGGTACGCGTGCAAGCCCATACAGAAGAAGATTCTGTTACCGTCTTCTCCACGCCGTTTACCATAGAATAAGGAGGCAGAACCATGACTAACCGATTGATGGTCGTTATTCCCTGCTACAACGAGGAAGAGGTGCTTCCCGAAACTTCCAAAAGACTGGTCGAAAAAATGAATAGTCTGATGGAGAAAGGACTCATCAGCGAAGATAGCAAGGTATTGCTGGTAAACGACGGCAGCAAGGATCGCACTTGGGAACTGATCACCGAGCTGCACAAAGAAAATCCCCTCTTTGAAGGGCTGAAGCTGAGCCGCAACCGGGGGCACCAGAATGCGCTGCTGGCCGGTCTGATGACTGCCCGCGACCGCTGCGATATTTCCATTTCCATGGATGCCGATCTGCAGGACGACATGGATGCCATGGATCGCTTTATCGAAAAATACAACGAAGGCTGCGAGATCGTGTACGGCGTGCGCAACAAGCGCGAGACCGACACTTGGTTCAAGCGTGAGACCGCTCTGTTCTTCTACCGCCTTATGAAGGGACTGGGCGTAGATATCACCTATAACCACGCCGACTACCGTCTCATGTCCAACCGGGCGCTGAATGCGCTGGCTGAGTACCGGGAGGTCAACCTGTTTTTGCGCGGGCTTGCACCGTTGGTGGGCTTCCAGAGCGATGTGGTGTATTACGACCGCAGCGAGCGCTTTGCCGGCGAAAGCAAGTATCCCCTCAAAAAGATGCTGGCCTTTGCCATCGACGGCATTACCAGCTTCTCCGTAAAACCCCTTCGCCTTATTACCAGCGTAGGCTTTGTTATCTTTGTGGTATCGCTGTTCATGCTGCTCTATGCCCTCATTGCATGGATCAGCGGTAAGACCGTTGCTGGCTGGACCAGCATGCTGGGCTCCATCTGGCTGATCGGCGGTATTCAGCTGCTATCCTTGGGCGTGATCGGCGAATACATCGGCAAGATCTACAACGAGACCAAGCGCCGTCCCCGCTTCATTATTGATCGCTACCTCAACAGCCGGGGAGACGACCCGGTGGTGGACCGCTGAACAACACCGGAGGCTGAAAGATGCAATTATCCAACAGCATAGATCTGCACAGCCTGCGCAGCTTTGTGCGCAAGCATGCTCGTTTTCTTTTCTGCCTTGCAGCATCGCTTATCTGCGGGCTGGCTGCTCATGGCTATTTCTACACAGGCACCGGCTTCTCGCAGGATTCCCTCATGCTTTACACCAACGATGTGAACTGGCAGATCAGTCTTGGGCGGTTTATGATCCCGGTTTACTATTATCTGCGTGGCCGTTATACCGTGCCATGGCTGCTTGGGCTTTATACTATTCTTTATACAGCCGTCAGCGCATCTCTCATTGCCGGTATGATGAATATCCGCAAGGGCTGGCAGCTGTTTCTGCTGTGCGGCATCCTCATTACCAATGCTGCCGTAACGGCACAGACCGCCACCTATGTGCATGTGATCGATATCTACATGCTGGGCTTTCTGACAGCAACGCTGGCTGTGTGGCTTATGTGGCGCTTCCGTTTCGGTTTTCTGCTGGGCATACCCGTACTGATGGTCAGCGTGGGGCTCTATCCCGCCTATTTTGCCGCAGCAGCCACCCTGTGCGTGCTGCTGGTCATCCGTTCCTTGCTTTGGCCGGAGGTCTCCACCAAACAGGTCTGGTTGCTGATCGCCAAAGCTCTGGGCATGCTGCTGGCCGGTCTGCTTTTGTATGCTGCCTTTGTGCAGCTCTCCCTTCGGCTGTCTGGAATTACGCTTTCGCAGAGCTACAACGGTATATCCGGCGTTGGCGACTACAGCAGCGTAAACGTACCCGATCTGCTCATTCGCCTGTACAAGTATGTTATCCGCTTCTTGAAACTACCCACTGCGAATGCGCCACAGCTGATCAAATGGTGCAATGTGTTCATGGGACTTGCAGCCTTTGTGCAGCTATTGCGCCTTGTGCTTTTGCAAAAGCCCGCATGGTGGCGCATCGCCCTTACGGGCGCAGCGCTGGTTCTGCTGCCGCTGGCTGCCAATATTACCTTCTTTCTTTCCAAAGGCATGCTCCACGGCGTAATGACCATGCCGCTGTACCTTTTGTACCTGTTTGTGTTGCTGATGCCCATCTGGTACGAAGAAGCAAAGGCAGCATCGCCAGTACGTCCCCCAAAGGAGAGACCGTGGCTATGCCACCTTGCCGTTATGCTCATTCCTATGCTTTTGTGTGTATGGCTGGTGGATAATGTACAGTTTGCCAATGCCTCTCACCTGAAAAAACGCTTGGAGGCTCAGAGCACCCAATCGGTCATGACCCGTCTTCTGGACCGCATTGAGCAAACAGAAGACTACCTCCCCGGCGAGACCCAAGTGGTGCTGCTGGGCGACTGGAACCTGAACCAGCACCTGACCCCCAGCCGCCCCGATTTTGAAGCCCTCAAGCTTACCGGCGACCGGGTGCCCGGTTATGAGTACGAATATACGGTATCCTACCCTTGGTCGTACCGCTACTATTTTACCTACTACATGGGCTACCCCATCCAGCTGGCGTCTGATGGCATCATAGCGCAGATCGGGGCCAGCGAAGCAGCAGCAGCCATGCCCTCCTTCCCAGCAGCTGGCTGCATTCAATGGATCGATGGTTATCTGGTGGTAAAGCTATCCGATACCTCTTACTAAACCAATGCGGACCAAACCATCAAACAAGGTCGATCACATCCAGATCGTAGGGAATATACAGATCTCCCTCATACGCCTGCCGTGCTTCTTGGGTATACGTCTCCCGGCGGGTATCCAACCCAGCATCCTCTGTGTGCCACAGTACCAGATGGGGCGTGCCCAGCTGCGTAGCCAGCTTGGCCGCATCCAGTACGGTGCTGTGGTGCTTTTCATATGGTTTAAAGGTATCCCGCTGGCTATAGAGGCAGAAAGCTTCGCTGAGCAGCCAGCGGCTGTCTGCTGCCGGTGCTTTACAAGCCGGGTTATAGGGTTCATCGCCAAGGCAGCACAGCAGGCCGCCATCATTCAAGCGAAAGCTGAAGCCAAACTGCAGCATCTTGGTGGACAGAATATCAAAAAACTGCACTTGATGCCCCAGCACCTCATAGCTCAGATCGTCCTCGACCGGATGGTGCAGGATGCGGCTGCCTAACAGATCGCAGATCTTGCGGGGCAGCATCAACTCGGCCATCATTCCAAGACCCTGCCATAGGCTCTGGTGGCAGTAGATATGCAGTTCGCCCTCGTATTTTCCGCCTGCTATAGCGGTGCCGATCATCCGCAAAAGCCATACGGCACCCAAAAGATGGTCGCAATGGGCATGGGTCAAAATAAAATGATGGATCTGATGAAGCGGGATATTCGCCGCCTTTAGCTGGCGCAGGATGCCATTGCCGCCGCCAGCATCGCACAGGATATATTCGCCTTTTGTCTCCAAGGCAAAACAAGTATTGTAGCAGCGGGTAACAGCAGCGTTTCCTGTGCCCAGCACATGCAGTCGTTCCATGATCGTTTATCCTCCAAACCATTTGTATCAACACGAAACCGAGCGGGAACCAGCCCGCTCGGCGAATGTTATTCAATTTCCTGCCTGCTCGAATATGGGCTTACCAATGTATCGTAACGGCACCTGCCGGTCTGATGGGTCGGAAAGTCCAGATCCGCAACCTGCGGGGGTGATAGGTTTATTCGTCGTCGAATTCTTCGTCGGCTTCAAAGTCGGCTTGTACTACGTCGATCAACTTCTCGAGCAGGGCTTCGTCTTCTACGGGCTCGAAGGTTTCCATTTCTTCGCCGTCTTCTTCGGTCTCTACAACTTTCATAATGTAGAGGTTAACAGCTTCATCGTCTTCGGCCGCGCAACCTTCGCAATGTTCGCACTCACAGTCGCAGTCGCTTTCGTGGGCATCGCCCAAGACAACGTACTCTTCACCGTTGTAGAAGAAATAGCGTACCACTTCCAGCAGAACATTGTTGCCATCCTCATCGACACCTTCGATGAGATCCCGGGGTTCTTCTTCACTGAGGATTCCGTTCTGGTTCTGATCTTCGCTGTACAATGGAATCGCCTCTTTTCTTGATTGATCGGGCTATGCCCTTCCGGTGCCACGGGAGGATCCTTTAGGAGGCGGGCTACCGGCGCATTGTGCGTATCGCCGCCGTGTCATCACATCCTGCGGCTATGCCACGCCGCAATGCCTTTGTTTGGTTGTTCCTTCCCTCTGGCTCGGTTTTATTATAACCGATAAAAGCTAATTCTACAAGGGTTTTTCGCGAAATTTTGTCGTTGAATTATTGCGCAAAGTATAGTAAAATAAGAGTGTTGGGCAGGCTCAGGAACGCTTGTCCTCTTTCTTTTGAAGGGGACGCAAAGACCCATCGAGCTCCTGAATTTTCACGCCCTGCAAAATGGCCTCCATGTTTTCCCGGAAGCCGGCAATGTATTCCTTCCGCAGTGCTTGCTGCTCCGTAAGCTCTGTCTCGGTGAGGGGACGGATCTTCTTGATCCGTGCCAGTTCATTGATGCGATCGATCTTTTCTTTTTCCATATCGTTGTTCAATCCTTTCTATCGTTACAGGAGGTACGCCAAATGGTACAGGGCAAATGGTTCCCCATGGGGGCAGATCTTTCCGAAGCACTCCACATTCGCCGCCAGGTTTTTGCTGCTGGCGAAGATGCGCAGGATGCCGCCGCTCAGCAAGTGGTGGTTTACCGTGAAGGCACCCCCGTGGGCTCTGCTCGCCTCTATTGGGCAGACGGCGCTTTCCGGCTAGATTTTGTCGGTGTGCCGGAATGCGAACGGGGAAAAGGCTACGGCGACTTGCTCATTCGCCTGTTGCTGTTTAAGGCCCTCACCCACAACGCCACGCTCATCGCGCTGGAAACCCCTGCACAGACCCGTTCTTTCTTTGCCAAATACGGCTTTGAAGTAACTGGCGAAGAAAACGGGCGCTACCAAATGCAAATTGCAGGCGATGCCGTACAGCTGAGCCACTGCGGCGGCAACTGTGCCAGCTGCGCCAACCGCACTGAGGAATGCATCCCCAAGGCTTTGCGGTAAAAACCACTGATGCTGCCTGTGCTATCTGCACAGGCAGTTCAGACTGTCGAGAAACCCCGGGTGGAGTCGGAGGGTCGCAACCCTCCGACTGTGATCCGAAACCAGCGACATGTGCGGTGGTTTCGGAACCCTTGCGAAGCAAGGGATTCCTATCGCCGTTTGCCGCCCGGCGAGCCGTAGGCGAGTAGGCAAACGGTGCAAGCCTCGTCGAAAAAGTC
>JAZSRK010000161.1:0-17290 GCA_045538465.1 Candidatus Limiplasma sp.
TGCTACGCAAGGGTTCCGAAACCACCGGAAGGGTGAGTGAAACGAACCGAGGCGTGAGGACAGCCTGAAAGGCTCCGCAGCGCCGAAGCCCAAAGCCGATGTAATCGGATTTGGGCCGCAATACATGTCGCTGGTTTCGGAACTAGAATCGGAGGGTTGCGACCCTCCGATACCTCCCGGGGTTTTTCGACAGTCTGAAATGGCGTATGTTCCGCAATGGGAGCATACGCCATTTTTTATCCTTTTTTCAACTCGTACAGCCGGTACAGTTTCTTGGCAAAACCGCCTGCAAACAGCTTGCGGAACAGGAAGCGTTCCCCGCCTTTTAGGGCAAGGATCAGATCGTCCGGAGCCATGGGATGTTCCTTGACAAAGTGCATATCGCTTTGCGCCGCCAACTGCAAGGGGTCATCTAGGCCGTAAACCTGTGTAACGCCTACGGTGTTGATGGGGTTTTTGTATTTGCTGGCTTTTGCGCCCATAGAGGTATAGCAATCCAGCAGCACAGCCAGCTGCGTAAAGCGGCTGCCCAGAGCCTTTAGCAGTCCGGTCAGCTCCTCTGGCTTTAGGTACATGGTCATGCCTTCCAGTATCACGATGGCATTTTCTGCCGTTGGTAAAGCGTCCAGCCAGACGGTTTCCCGAGCATCGCCGTTTAGCATGCGGTATGTATCATCTTGCTGAAAGTACCGCTTTCGCTCCTCGATCACATCCGGAAGGTCGATGTCGTACCACTTGCCGAGAAAGGCTTCGTCGCTGATGCGCTTGCAGCGGCTATCCATACCGCAGCCGATGTGCAAGACCACGGCCTTAGGGTGCAGGCACATCTGCTCGCTTGCCCAGCGGTCAAACACCACCGAACGCATCGCCATGTAGTATGCCAGCCATTTCGAGCTGGCTTTGCCCCGCAGGGGGAAGCCTTCTGCCGCCCAGATGGCTTCTGCATCCGGGTCGTTTTGGATCATGCCTTTCCGGCTTACCAGCGCTTTACCATACAGCGGGATATATAGGGTTTTGCTTACGTTCTTCATAGGCATCCTCCGTAGCTGTGGTGTCGAAACCAGTATAGCATACGTAAAGCGCTTTGCAAGTGCTGCTGTATCCAAAACAGACCAAGGCTGCCTGAAAGCATCATTCCTTGAGCACAGCGCGCAATACGCTCATCAGGATCGGCCCGCCGATCAAGCCCAGTACCCCAAACAGCCGGTAGCCTGCGTACATGGCCATCATGGTCACCAAGGGGTATAGACCCAGCTTGCGCCCCACGATGCGAGGTTCCAACACTTGCCGGATCACCACCGTGCCCACATAGGCAGCGGCCATCAGAATGCCGTTGCCGGTGTTGCCACCAATAAAGGAAAGCAGGCTCCATGGCACCAGAAACACCCCCGCCCCCAGCACCGGCAGCGCATCCATCAGCCCGATGCCGAGCCCTGCCACCAGTCCGTAAGGCACCCGGAAGACCCAGAACAGCAGCACCAAAAACCCCATCACCAATAGCGATAGGAGCAATTGGCTTTTGAGCTGCCCATATATGCTTTTGAGAATATCGCGTTTGATCCTGATGCACTGCTGCTTCAACCCCTCAGGCAGCAGCCTGCCCCAAAAGCGGATGAGCCGTTCCCGATCGGCGGTAAGGTAATAGGTGCCCATGGCGATCAGCACAAAAGCGAATAACACATGAGGAATGCCCAGTGCCGTGCTCCATGCGCCGCTGGTAAGCCACCCCGATAGGGAAGCCAACCACCCAACGGCTTTGTTGGTCAGGGTGGATACCGCATTGCTGATAAAGTCGGGCACATAAGCAGGCATCAGCGCCAGATAACGGTCGTATAAGGCTCGCAGGTTGGGCAGCGCTGTACCGGTGATCCATCCGACCAGCTGCGGCATCGAGCGCACCAGTGCGATAAACTCCTGCGTAAGGCGACTAAAGAGCAGCCCCACCAATGTGCCCGCCACCCCAAATAGCAGCAGCATGCCAAGTAGCGTGGCAGTCTTGCGCCCCAGATGTACCGGGCGCAAAAGCCCTGTCATGCGTCGCACAAACGGCTCCAAAAGCCGCGAACAGGCGAGGGCTACTACAAAGGGCCATGCGTAAGGCAGCGCATAAAAAAGAACCGCAGTCAGCGCGATCACCAACAGGATCGTAAGCCCCTTGCGGGGCAGGTCGCTGTAATTGCGGTTCCATTGTTTCAGGTGCTGGGTCCATTCCATGCTATCCCTCCGCAGGGCTTCGGCGGAAACAACAAAGCTCGTGGTCATCCACCAGACCGATGGCCTGCAGATAGCTGTATACCGTTACGGAGCCCATATATTTCATGCCGCGTTTGCGAAGGTCAGCAGAGATACGGTCGCTCAGAGAGGATGTGGTAACGGGTTTGTCTCGGTTTACCACGGGCTGCCCATCGGGGGTAAAGTGGTAGAGGTAATCGGCAAAACAACCGTATTCCCGGCAAATTGCCAGATATACGCCGGCATTGCACACAGCGGCCTCGATCTTTCGCCTGCAGCGTACAATGCCGCTGTCCTTCATCAACGCATCAATTTTATCCTGCCCATAAGCAGCGATTTGATGCGCATCGAAGCCGTCGAAGGCACGGCGAAAGTTTTCCCGCTTGCTCAGGATCACCTGCCAGCTGAGCCCGGCTTGAAATGCCTCCAGCAACAGCATTTCATACAGCAGGTGCTCATCGCGGGTAGGGCGGCCCCATTCTTCGTCGTGGTATTGGGTAAGCAAAGGGCCCCGTGCCCAAGAGCAACGGGGCCGATGATCGGCAGTATACATCAGAAGCGTCCGCCGCCGCCGCCATGGCTGGAACCGCTGGAGCCGATATGCACGCCGCTGCCACCGCCGCCGCCAAAGCCGCCGCCGGATGTGCGGACGGGGTCGGGCTTGCGTACCCGGGTGGTGGTGGTGCGCAGGAAGGTATCCTCGGTGTTGGTCATGTTGAGGGTGGTGTTTTGCTTTACGCTGTATTTATAAGTGGAACCCTTGAGGGTGTAGCTGCTATGCACGCCGCGGTTGAAGATGATGCCGATAATGAGCGCAATGATGCCGCTCACGCCCAGCTCGCCGCCGGTAAGGGCTTTGTGGGGGGAGGTCAGCATTTGACCGGTGGCAGAATCGTACTGGTACTGCCCCTCGGGAATGCCCTTGCGATAGTAGCCTTCCACCAGATCCATCATGTTCAGGACGGCGTTGGCGTACTGTCCGCTGCTCAGATAGCTGGTATTGCGATCAATGGCGGTGTCGATGCGGGCATCGGTCATATAGTTGATCATTTGGCCGGTGGTGGAGAGGTAGTGGTAGCGCTCGTCCATATCGATATAATAGGCGATACCGCTGTTTTCTGCATCCAGACCAAAGTTGCCGTAGTCGTAATAATCGTCTGCCAGATGTTGGGCGGTCATGCCCGGGTGAGGCTTGTCAGAAGTCATTACCACAAAATCCATACCAGTGGATGCCTGAAACTTAGCGATGCGCTCCTCGATCATCTCCTCCTGAGCAGGAGTAAACAGGTCGGCTAAGTCCCGGATGTGGGGAGCGGTGGAGGAAAGATCAGACTGGACAACGGGCACAGCTGTTGCGCTCACAGGGACAGCGGTAGCAGTGGGAACTGCCGTTGCTGCGGGCTCTTCAAATTCATCATCGTCGCTGGTGTCGATCAGGCTAACGCCGCCTTGCGAAGACTGCTCGTTGTTGTAATCAGAGAGCAGGTCTGCCCAGAGAGAAGCGGCTTGTGCCGAAAGGGGCGCAACAAACAACAATAGCGCCAGCACCAAGGCAAATAGACGATTGGGGTGGTTGTTCATGGTGTCACTCCTTTAGAACTGTATAAGTGAGGCGATGAATGCAAAGATAACGCTTCCCCAAGCAAATATTTCTGCGGTGAGCGAGGAAAAATTGGGAGTTTGAGGTGGGCGTGGGGTGGTCAACACCTCTCCTGTAACAGCATCGTATTGATATTGACCTTCAGGAATTCCTTGATTGTAATAACCTTCCACCATGCTGATCATGTTCAGGACGGCGTTGGCGTACTGTCCGCTGCTCAGATAGCTGGTGTTGCTGTTGATGGCGGTGTCGATGCGGGCATCGGTCATATAGTTGATCATTTGGCCGGTGGTGGAGATGTAGTGGTAGCGTTCGTGCATGTCGATGTAATAAGCGACACCGCTGTTTTCAGCATCCAGACCAAAGTTGCCGTAGTCGTAATAATCGTCTGCCAGCTGTTGGGTGGTCATGCCCGGGTGAGGCCTGTCAGAAGTCATTACCACAAAATCCATACCAGTGGATGCCTGAAACTTAGCGATGCGCTCCTCGATCATCTCCTCCTGAGCAGGAGTAAACAAGTCGGCTAAGTCCCGGATGTGGGGAGCGGTGGAGGAAAGATCAGACTGGACAACGGGCGCAGCTGTTGCACTCGCAGGGGCAGCGGTAGCAGTGGGAACTGCCGTTGCTGCGGGCTCTTGAAATTCATCATCGTCGCTGGTATCGATCAGGCTAACGCCGCCTTGCGAAGACTGCTCGTTGTTGTAATCAGAGAGCAGATCTGCCCGGAGAGAAGCGGCTTGTGCCGAAAGGGGCGCAACAAACAACAATAGCGCCAACACCAAGGCAAATAGACGATTGGGGTGGCTGTTCATGGTGTCACTCCTTTTCAATACGTGCTGGCATCAGATAAGAAAATAACTGACCAGTGCGCATACGCCAAAAATAGCGGCGGCGATCAAAGCGGCGTTGCGCAGCAGTTTGCCGTTATCCACCGGCAGCTTGCCGCAGATCTCGCCGGTGCAGCCATTCATGGAGAAGTAGTAGGGATCGTTCTGGTTCTTGGGGTTGGGGTAGGTAAGCACCCAAGTAGGCAGCAGCACATATTGGCTCTTGATATCGCGCAGGGAGGTAGCCGTGGAGCCGCGGCAGCTTTGGTAGCCGTGGTTTTGGGTGAGCAAAGGCTGCACATACCCAGCCACTTCGCTTTGTACATCACGGTGCACATCGCTTTCGGCAATGTCTCGGCGCTCTGCCACAAAACCGGAAAGATAGGCATCGGCAAACTCTTTCGCCTCGTTCAGGGGGAAGGGATGAATGCCGTCGGACAGCTTTTTGTTGGCCTTCTGCAAGGCAGGGCGCATTACATTGCGGAAGTGGAAACGTCCTTGGCGGCGCACCCGAAAATGGTGGGTGTTGGTAATAATGTAATCACCGCGAGTCATTACATCGCTGCGGGTACCCTCGCCGCTGAAGTCGCCGTCCATGATGCATTCGGTCACATAGTGAGGGTAGTAGACCCCCATCATCTTCTGTACTTCGCTTTCTTTAAAGAAGTTCTGGGGTACGTATTTCTTCGATTTCGCCCACTTCATAAAGGTCTCTACAGCCTGTTCCTTGGTAACGGTAAAGGGCAGTACTTTGTCGGGGCGCATCTCGTCGGTCAGTTTGCCTTGCAGAACCACAGGGCTGTGGCAGTAGTAGCAATGGGTAGCCACGGTGGTTTCGTCGGTCATGATCTCGCTGCCGCAGCTTTGGCAGCGGTACACCACTTGCGCACCTTCGCTATGGGCTGCCTGTTCCTCGGTGCTTGCCTGCTCCTCGGACTGTTGGGCTTCCTGCTGGGCGCTTTCGTCGGGTATATCCGTAATTACTTCGTTCTCAGCAAAAACAGAGCCGCAGAAGGGACACTTCCACTTCTGTGTCTCCGGGTCAAAATTCAGGTATGCGCCGCAGCTTTGGCATTTATACGTCTTACCAGCCATTCTGTCACCTCATCACATGATAGACTATCACAGCGGATTGATATCCAAGGATGGTACATTATATCATGTTTTACCGTAAAACACAATTGCCGGATGGCGATGGGGTGCAGTATGGATGGCGATGGGGTGCAGTATGGATGTGGTGATGGGGTGCTGCTTTATGACGCAAAATACGTAAATGAAAAACACCGCCCCTGATGGAGCGGCGTCAGACTTTCGAGAAACCCTGGGTGGAGTCGGAGGGTCGCAACCCTCCGACTGTGATCCGAAACCAGCGACATGTGCGGTGGTTTCGGAACCCTTGCGAAGCAAGGGATTCCTATCGCCGTTTGCCGCCCGGCGAGCCATAGGCGAGTAGGCAAGCGGTGCAAGCCTCGTCGAAAAAGTCGCCACAGGCGAGTTTTTTGACGACCTGACGCCGCCCCTGATGGAGCGGCGTTGAGTGGTTAAACTTAGGCTTCCTTGGCTTCCACAGGCACTTCGCTGGCGCAGTGGGGGCACTTGGTAGCTTCGTCGTGGATAGCCATCTTGCAGAAGGGGCAGAGACGGTCTTCCTTCTTGGGCTCTTCTTCCTTCTTGGGCATCAGCTTGCTCATGGCCTTTACCAGCATGAAAATGCAGAAGGCGATGATCAGGAAGTTGATAATGGCCTGCAAGAAAGCGCCGTAGTTCAGCGTGCCAACGCCGGCAGCCTTGGCAGCATCGATGGTGGCGTACTCGCCAAACTGGAAGTTGAGGGGGATGAACAGACCGCTAAAGTCCACGCCGCCAGTCAACAGACCGATCACAGGCATCAGCACGTCGTTAACAAGGGAGTTGACGATGGTGGTGAAAGCGCCACCGATCATCATACCAGTAGCCAGCTCAAGGATGTTGCCCTTGGAGCAGAAGGTTTTGAATTCGTTGATGAGCTTCTTCATTTGGAAAAAGTCCCTGCCTTTCCGCTGTACTTTGGTTGATTGGAAACCTAATCTGTATTATAGTATAACGTGGCAAAAAATCAATATGGAAGCAAAAAGATTTTAGCACTTTACTTGACTAAAGCGATAAAGTGTGCTAAAATCACCCCATGCTTGCAAGGGCAGGCAGTAAGGGCAAGGAGGATACGGAATGAGTATGATGACTTTTCTCAGCGAACAGGAACGGCTGGTGCTGGCTCTTAGGGAGCTGTATCAGGGCCACGGCTGCGTGCGTTTTCCCATGCGGCGGTTTGAGGAGTACGCCCTGTACCTCGAAAACAAGAGCTTTTTGACCAGCGAGCGGGTGCTCAGCTTTACCGATGGCAATGGCAAACTGATGGCGCTCAAGCCCGATGTGACCCTGTCCATCGTAAAGCATGCCAGCCGCGGCCGGGAAGGCGTTGAGAAACTCTACTATATCGAAAGCGTCTACCGGGCCTCTCCCACCGATCATGAGTTCAAGGAAATTGAGCAGATCGGCGTGGAATATCTGGGCAATGTGGATCGCTACGCCACCAGCGAGGTGCTGTGGCTGGCGCTGGAAAGCCTGCGCCTGTGCCTGAGAGAGTATGTGTTGGACATCAGCCATATGGGCATGATCGACGGCCTGATGGACGATTGCGGCTTGGATGACGAAGCCCGCCGCGAGGTTTTCCGCCTGATCAGCCAGAAGAATGTGCATGAACTGGCTGGCCTGCTTGCCGCAAAGGGCGCCGCTGATGAAAGCGTGCAGCGCTTTACCAGCCTGCTCACCCTCACCGGCACAACGGAAGAAGTGCTGGAGAAGGCCGCACAGCTGGCAGCCAACGAAAAATCCCGCATGGCGGTCAAGGAGCTTACCCAGCTTAGCAACGATTTGAAAGCCTTGGGCATCCAGAACCGCATTCGCTTGGATTTCTCCATTGCCAGCGATCTGGAGTACTACAACGGCATCGTGTTCCGTGGCTATGTGGCGGGTGCGCCTCGTGCAGTACTCAGCGGCGGCCGCTACGACCGGCTGATGTCCAAGATGGGCAAGGATGCAGACGGCTTCGGCTTTGCCCTGTATCTGGATGAGCTCAACAGCCTGTTCATGCTGCCCCGCCGGGAAGAGGTGGACGTGATCGCCCGTTATTCCCCCGAGGATGACATTGCCAAGGTGCTGGCAGCTGTGAAGGATCTGCGGGACTTTGGCCTGCGGGTGTTGGCTACCTGCGGCGAAGCGCCGGATGTGTTCGCCTATCGTCAGCATCGGTTTAACGGCGAACGCTTTGTGGAGGTGGAGTAAATGTTGAATGTTGCCCTGCCCAAGGGACGCTTGGGAGATAAGGTATATAACCTGTTTAAGGAGATCGGTTACGACTGCCGAGCCATGGAGGACGGCGACCGCAAGCTGGTTTTGCGGGATCCGGACGGCGAGGTCAGCTACCTGCTGGTAAAGCCCTCGGATGTAGCCATCTATGTGGAACACGGCGCTGCAGATATCGGTGTGGTGGGCAAGGATGTGCTGCTGGAAGGCGGCAACGATGTGTACGAGCTGCTGGATCTGGGCTTTGGCAAGTGCCGCATGGCAGAGGCTGCCCATGTGGATTTCAAGGAGAATCGCCAGCGCCCCCTGCGGGTAGCCACCAAGTACCCCCGCATTGCCAAGAAGTTCTACGCCAGTATCAGCCGGGAGATCGAAGTCATCAAACTGAACGGCTCCATTGAGCTGGCCCCGTTGCTGGGTCTCAGCGATGTGATCGTGGATATCGTGGAAACCGGTACCACCCTCAAGCAGAATGGGCTGGAGGTTCGCCGGGAGATCTTGCCCATCAGCGCCCGTTTTATCGCAAACAAAGCTTCCATGAAGTTCAAGGAAGCACAGATCCGGGATATTCAGGAAAAACTGGCAGCAGTGATCATGCAAAAAGCAGGTGAAAAGAAATGATGAAGATTTTGAAATACAACGGCCAGCGTGCCGATGAACTGCTCAACCGAGCCGAGGAGACCAAGAAGGATGTTACCGCCACCGTCAGCGAGATTTTGGAGACCATCCGCAAGGGCGGCGACAAGGCTGTACTGGACTATTGCGAAAAGTTTGACGGCGTGCGCCCCGAGACTTTGCTGGTGACCGATGCCGAAGTGGAAGCTGCCTACAAGGCCGTGGAGCCGGAACTGATCGCCACCATGGAACTGGCAGCCGCCAATATCGAGCGCTTCCACCAGCAGCAAAAGCGCACCGGCTTTGTGGATACCCCCAAGGCTGGCGTGGTGGTAGGCCAGCGGGTGCTGCCGCTGAAGAGCGTAGGCCTGTATGTGCCCGGCGGCACGGCTCGTTACCCCAGCTCCGTGCTGATGGATGCCATCCCCGCCAAGATCGCTGGTGTTGAAAACATCGTCATGACCACCCCGCCGGATAAAGAAGGCAATGTGCCCGCTGTCATTCTGGCTGCTGCCAAGATCGCAGGTGTGCGCACCATCGTCAAGCTGGGCGGCGCACAGGCCGTGGCTGCCTTGGCCTATGGCACCGAGTCTGTGCCCAAGGTGGACAAGATCGTGGGCCCTGGCAACATCTTTGTGGCCACCGCCAAGCAGCTGTGCTATGCGCAGGGCCTTATCGATGTGGATATGGTAGCTGGCCCCAGCGAGATCATGGTCATTGCTGATGAAAAGAGCAACCCCACCCACGTGGCTGCCGACCTGCTCTCTCAGGCCGAGCACGACAAACTGGCCTCTGCATGGCTGGCGACCACCAGCGAAAAGCTGGCCTTTGCCGTGCAGGCAGAGGTGGAGCGTCAGCTGAGCCTTTTGCCCCGTGAAGAGATCGCCCGTACCTCCATCGAGGAAAATGGCCGCATCATCATTGTGGACAGCCTCGAAACCGCTGCCAAGGTAGCGGATGAGATCGCTCCCGAGCACTTGGAAGTTTGCGTGGATGATCCCTTCGGCCTTTTGCCCCTTTTGAACCACGCCGGCAGTATCTTCTTGGGCCGTAATTGCCCCGAACCGCTGGGTGATTATCTGGCTGGCCCCAACCACACCCTGCCCACCAGCGGCACGGCCCGTTATTCCTCGCCCCTTGGCGTGGATGGCTTCTGCCGCCGTTCCAGCTACATCTATTACACCCGTGAAGCTTTGCAGGATGTAGCCGAGGATGTGATGCGCTTTGCGGAGCGTGAGGGCCTCGGCGCACACGCCAATGCGGTGCGTGTTCGTGTGAAGGAGTGAAGGCAATGAGCCAATTTATACGGCCTGCCTTGAGCAGCCTTGCCCCCTATGTGCCGGGCGAGCAGCCTCAGGATCAGCGCTATATCAAGATCAACACCAACGAAAACCCCTATCCGCCTGCCCCCGGGGTGCTGGATGCCATCAACCGGGAGGCTGTCGGCCAATTGAAGCTGTACTCCGACCCCACCATTGCGCCGCTCAAGCAAGCCATTGCGGAGCACTACGGCCTTGGGGTGGAGAATGTGTTCGTCACCAACGGCTCGGATGAGACCTTGGGTTTTGCCTTCCTGGCCTATGCAGATGAAGAGCACCCGGTCACCATTCCGGATATCAGCTATGGCTTCTACAAGGTGTTTGCTCAGTTGTTCCAGACCAAGCCCAATGTGGTGCCTCTGCGGGAGGATTTCACCCTGCCGGTGGAGAAGTTCTGCGGTGTAAATTCCACGGTGGTCTTTGCCAATCCCAATGCGCCTACGGCCATCTCCTTGCCCATTGCCGATGTGGAGAAGATCGTGGCATCCAACCCGAACCATGTGGTGCTGGTGGATGAAGCCTATGTGGATTTCGGCGGCGAGAGCGCTTTGCCCCTGATCGAGCGCTACCCCAATTTGCTGGTGGTGCAAACCTTTAGCAAGTCCCGTTCGCTGGCGGGTGCACGCATTGGCTTCGCCATGGGCGACCCTGCCTTGATCGACGATCTGGAGCGGGTACGCAACAGCTTCCATCCCTATAATGTCAACAGCCTGAGCATGATCGCAGGCGTGGAAGCCATGAAGGACAAGGCCTATTTTGAGGCTTGCTGCCAAAAGATCATGGATACCCGCCAAAGAACGGCGCAGGCGCTCAAAGACTTGGGCTTCACCATGACCGAGAGCAGCACCAATTTCCTCTTTGCCGCTCCGCCTCGCATCAGCGGCAAGGAATACTACGAGAAACTCAAGGAACGGGGCGTGCTGGTGCGCTATTTTGGCGGCGAGCGCCTCGGCCCCTATGTACGCATCTCCATTGGTACCGATGAAGAAATGGATGCGTTCTTGCAAAAGACACGGGAGATTCTGAAGGAGGCAAACTCATGAGAGAGGCAGCCATCAACCGCAAAACCTCGGAGACCGATATTGCCCTCAAGCTGAATGTGGATGGCGTGGGCAGCTACGAAGTGAATACCGGCTGCGGTTTTCTGGATCACATGCTGGCACTTTTGAGCCGCCATGGTCGTCTGGACTTGTCCGTTACCTGCAAGGGCGACACTTGGGTGGACGACCACCACACCGTGGAGGATATCGGCATTGCGCTGGGCGAAGCCTTCCACAAGGCTTTGGGCGACAAGCGCGGCGTGTGCCGTTACGGCCAGTGGCTGCTGCCCATGGATGAATCGCTGGCATTGGTGGCGGTTGACCTGAGCGGCCGCGGCTGCCTTGGTTTTGATGCTGCCATGCCCACCCAGAAGGTGGGTACCTTCGATACCGAGCTGGTCAAGGAGTTTTTCCTTGCTTTTGTGCGTGCAGCGCAGGTAACGCTGCACATCAAGGTGCTGGCGGGGGAGAACACTCACCACATCATCGAAGCCATTTTCAAGGGCTTTGGTCGGGCGCTGCGTCAGGCCGTGTCCATCGACCCGGATTTTGCCGGTGAGATCCCCTCCACCAAGGGCACACTGGGAGGAGAAAACGCATGATCGCAGTTGTTGATTACGGTGTAGGCAATCTGTATTCGCTGGTTTGCTCCTTAAAGCACATTGGCGTGGAGAGCGTGGTCACCAGAGATGAAGATGTATTGCGCAATGCGGATAAGATCATCCTGCCCGGCGTAGGCGCTTTCGGCGATGCTGCCGCCAAGCTGCGGGAGCTGGGGCTGGATACGTTGCTCAAGGAACTGGCTGCCAAGGGCAAGCCTTTGATGGGCATCTGCCTTGGCATGCAGCTGCTCTTTGACGAAAGCCACGAGTATGGCTGCCATCAGGGCTTGGGGCTGATCCCCGGCAAGGTGATGCCACTTACCCCCGTGCTGCCCGAAGGCATGAAAGTGCCCCACATGGGCTGGAACGACCTCACCTTCCACCAGCCGGAGGATGTGCTTCTCAGCGGCATCAAGGAAGGGGCTCACGTGTATTATGTGCACTCTTTCTACGCCACCGAATGCGAAGCTGCATGGGTCGCCACCTCCCAGTACGGCGGGGTGACTGTGCCCGGCGCTGTGCGCTGCGGCAATGTATGCGGCACCCAGTTCCACCCGGAAAAGAGCGGTGAGATCGGTCTGAAAATGCTAGCCTCGTTTGCAAAGGAGGAAACTGTATGCTGATTTTACCTGCCATCGACCTGCGTGGCGGTCAGGTGGTCCGTCTCCGTCAGGGGGACTATGACCGCATGACTGTTTACGGCGATAATCCCTGTCAGGTTGCACAGGACTTCCTCAAAGCGGGCGCTACCCAGCTGCATGTGGTGGACTTGGACGGTGCCAAGGACGGCAGTCCCATGAACCGTGGCGTGATCGCCGATCTGTGCAAGACCGGCCTCCATGTGGAGGTGGGCGGCGGCATGCGCACCCGGGAGAATGTGGAAGCAACGCTGGCACTGGGCGTGGAGCGGATCATCGTTGGCACCATGGCCATCAAGGATCGGCCCTTGCTCAAGGAACTGGTGGATGCCTTCGGTAACAAGATCGCCGTGGGCGTGGATACCAAGAACGGCTATGTGGCCACTCATGGCTGGCTGGAAACCAGCGGCGTAGCGGGTGTGGATTTCTGCAAGGAATTGCGGGATATGGGCGTTGCCACCGTCATCTATACCGACATCAGCAAGGATGGCGAGCTGGCAGGCACCAATCTGGCGATCTATGAGGAACTGTGCCAGATCGACGGTTTGCAGATCATCGCCAGCGGCGGTGTTACCACGGAAGCGGAGATCGCTGCTCTGCGAGAGATGGGCGCATACGGCGCTATTCTGGGCAAGGCTCTCTATGCCGGCCGTCTGGATCTGACCCGGGCGCTGGGCGTTGCCAGAGGAGAGGTGGAAGCATGCTGACCAAGCGAATCATTCCCTGCCTTGACGTGCGTAATGGGCGCGTGGTCAAAGGCGTTAATTTTGAAGGCTTGCGGGATATCAACGATCCCGTTACGCTGGCGCGGTTCTACAACCAAGCCGGTGCGGATGAATTGGTGTTTTACGACATCACCGCTTCTGCCGAAGGCCGCCCCCTGTTTTCCGATGCGCTTCGGGCTGTGGCAGCGGAGGTGTTCATTCCCCTGACTGTGGGCGGCAGCATCAACACTGTGGATGATTTTGACCGGGTGCTGAAATGCGGCGCTGACAAGGTAAGCGTCAACAGCGGTGCCCTGCGTGACCCGTTCCTCATCGAAAACGCCGCCAAGCGCTACGGCGACCAGTGCGTGGTACTGAGCATGGACGTGAAGCGTGTGGATGGCAAGTTCCACGTGTTCGCCAAGGGCGGCCGGGAGGATACCGGCCGG
This sequence comes from Candidatus Limiplasma sp., assembly GCA_045538465.1. Lineage (GTDB taxonomy): Bacteria > Bacillota > Clostridia > Christensenellales > Aristaeellaceae > Limiplasma. The sequence continues at coordinate 13,369 of JAZSRK010000161.1, forward strand.
GATGCTGTGGAATGGGCCAAGTACGGCGAGGAACACGGCGCAGGCGAGATCGTTGTCAACTCCATGGACACCGACGGAGTGCGCAAGGGCTTCGATCTGGAAATGCTACAGGCCATCGGCGATATGGTGCGCCTGCCCATCATTGCCTCCGGCGGCGCAGGCTGCAAGGAGGACTTTGTCACCCTGTTCCAGCTGCCCTGCGTGGATGCGGGTCTGGCTGCGTCCATTTTCCACTCTCAGGAAGTGGAGATCAACGCTCTGAAAGCCTATTTGAAGGAACAGGGCATCCCCATGCGTATTTGACCATAAGGAGGAACCCATCGTATGAACGAGCAGATGAATCAGTGGATCGCCACGTTGAAATTTGATGAAAACGGCCTCATTCCCGCCGTTGTGCAGGATTATGTCACCCATGAGGTGCTCACTTTGGCCTATATGAACGAGGAAAGCCTGCGCATCAGCCTTGAAGAGAAGCGCACCTGCTTTTGGAGCCGCAGCCGCAAGTGCCTGTGGCGCAAGGGCGAAACCAGCGGCAACGTGCAGGAGATCGTCTCCATCACCTCCGATTGCGACAACGACGCTCTGGTAGTGCAGGTAAAGAAGAAGGGCCCCGCTTGCCATACCGGCACGGAAAGCTGCTTCTTCAACGAGGGCTACGAGGATGAGGACAACCGTCCCTTCTCTTTGGCTGACCTGATGAAGGTGATCGAAGGCCGCAAGGTGAACCCCAAAGAAGGCAGCTACACCACCTACCTGTTTGAAAAAGGCAAGGATAAGATCCTCAAGAAGGTGGGCGAGGAGTGCACCGAGGTCATCATCGCCGGTGCCAAGGAAGATAAGGAAGAAACCGTCTACGAGCTGGGCGATTTGATGTACCACGCCATGGTGCTGATGATCCACATGGGCATCTCTCTGGAAGATGTGACCCGTGAACTGGCCCGCCGCCACGTGATCGACAAAAAAGTGAAGCAGGAGCGCATGCAATGAGTTTCCTGTCCAACGCACATACCCATAGCACCCACTGCGACGGCAAAAGCACCGTCCGGGAAATGCTCGAAAAAGCCAAGGAGCTGGGTTTTACCAGCCTTGGCTTTTCCGGTCATGGAGAGCAGGGGTTCGACTCTGCCTACGCCATGGATGATGGCCGGGAGATCGCCTATGTGGAGGAGATCCGTGCCTTGCAACAGCAAACGGATGGTTTGCGCCTTTGGCTGGGCGTGGAGGAGGACATCCTTGCCCCTGAGCTGGTGAAGGCTCGCCACCGTCAGCAGATGGACTACATCATTTCCGCCAGCCACTATGTGCACAGTCCCGACGGCACCCCCGCCCAGCTTGATGGGGAATGGGTGTCCATCGATGGTGGTTCTGCTTTGTTGCGCAAGTATATCGACCAGTACATGGACGGGGACGGCATGGCCATTGCAAAGCATTACTATGATGTGCTTTGTGCCGCCATCCGGGAGCGCAAGCCAGATATCATCGCCCATTTTGATTTGATCCGCAAGAATGCAGTCAAGTCGCAGCTGTTTGATGAGAAAGATGCCGCCTACCGCCGCCTTGCATTGGATGCGCTGGAAAGCATCCGGGGCATGGGTGTTTTGGAAGTGAACACCGGCGCTATGGCACGGGGCTACATGGACGCTCCCTATCCCACCTTGGAGCTGCTGGGTGCATGGCGGGAGATGGGCGGCGAGGTGACCATCACCTCCGATTGCCATCTGGCGCAATACCTGAACCATGGCTTTGATACCGCCATGAAGCTGCTTTGCCGGGCGGGCTATCGCCGGGTCTTGCGGCTTGGCCGGGGCGATAGCTTGTGGGAGGACGAGCGTGTGTTGCTCCATCGCAGCTAAAGCTGTAGGGATAGTGTAACAAAGAAAAGAACGATGTCGAGTCGCATGATCGGCATCGTTCTTTTTTGCCACTCGTATTGGCACAGTAAAGAGGATTTCGGCGTTTGCTTGCATATCTGGAAGAATTGGGGTACAATATCCTTGTATGCATCTGCCCGAAAGGAGTGCTGCCTTGATGCAGATTTTTCATCCGCCCCAAGCGGTTAACGGTATGCTGCCGGAAAACGTATTTTATATTGCAGATAGCGCCAATCAGACGGTTGCGGAAGGCTTTATTATTCCCACCTATCATCCCTACCTGTTCCCGGAGCGCCCGGTAAACCTGTATATCAGTATTCGCACACAGGGTACAGGCAGAGATATGCTGCTCGGTGCGTTGCTGGCTCGCGTGCGCCAGCTGCACGAGGAGACCTCCAATATGCCGGCTCGTGTGTTTGCGCAGGTAAGCCCGCAGGATACGGCTATGATGGGCTTTTATCTGGAAAGCGGTTTCGATGCCAACGATGCGTTGGATGTGGTACAGCTGGGTATGCCCAATGCCCGCCCTGCGGCGCCCATGGGCTACGAGATGCAGTATGTGCCCATGACCAATCAAGGCGAGCTGATGGGCTTTATTCAGCGCATGAATGCCTACCGCCTCAATGTATTGCAGCCCAATTTGCTGCAGCGGTACATGAGCCTGCCGCATTTTTTCGCCCTGTGTCTTTTGCGGGGCGGCGAGCTGGTGGGCGAGATCGCTTTTACCGGCGAGGGACAGGCCGCCAAATTGATCGGCATGTACGTAACACCCAATTACCGCCGGATGGGGCTGGCCAAATGCCTTGTTGCTACAGGCATGAAGCTGCTTGCCGACCGGGGCGTGACCCATGTGGAAGCAGATGTGATCCGCCGCAATGATGTACAGCGTGCGCTAGCTCGCAGCTGCGGCGCAACTTTCGTGCGCACCGCTTGTTTTTATCCGGGGTTGAATTATGACTGATACAACAAAAACCATAAACGGCTACCCATTGCTGCGCTCCAACCGGCGCAGCATTTCTATCAATGTAAGCAGGGAGGGGCAAGTGGTCGTTCGTGCGCCCCTTAATGCCTCAGAGGCTGAAATACGGCGCTATGTAGTGGCTAAGCAAGCATGGATCGATCAGGCGCTCCGGAAGCAACAACAGAAAAAGGAGCTTACGCCGGCTTTCCGTCTGGGCGGCACCATACCCTATCTGGGGCAGCCACTACTGGTGGAAAGCAGCAGCGTGCGTAAGCCGGTGCTGCAGGGAAACGCACTGCTGATCCCCCAAACCGGTGTGCCCAAACGGCGTGTGAAGGGTTGGCTGATGCAGCAAGCAAGAGAGCAACTGCCGCCGCGTATTGCCTATTGGTCGAAGGTGATGGGACTTACGCCGTCCTCCCTGAACATCACCAACCCCAAAGCTCGTTGGGGCAGCATGAAAAGCGATGGTTCCCTGCGGCTCAATGTGGCGCTGATGCACTGCGACCCTGCTTTGATCGACTATGTGATCGTGCATGAGCTTTCTCATATGGTGCATATGAATCATTCCCCGGCGTTTCACGCCCATGTGGCCCGTTATCTTCCCGATGCAGAGAGTCGCCGCAAGGCGCTCAAGCTGCTGAGCGGTCTGCTTACGCTGCTTCGGGAAGAATAGGAGGCTTGCTCCATGGCGCAGAAAAACTACACCGACCGCGAGATGGTGTGCCCCAGCGGCGATCGGGCGCAAAGCATCGCATTGCTTATCAGCTGAAATTGCTGGGCAGCAACGACCCGGAAACAGCGGCTTTGCGCTGGTTCTTCCTTAATGAGAAGCCAGCGCTGTTTTGCCGCCAGCATCAGGCACTATGGGAAGATCTGTGTGCCGGGCGCAAAGGTGTGTCCAGGTGCTTTGGAGGATTTTTCAATGGGCAAAAGGATCGATCGTTTGCTCTTGAAGCATAGATGGCAATTTATCAAATCTCTATGAAGAGCCTAAAATGACAGCTTTGTTGGCTGGCGACCATGGTTTCTTCCTTCGGTCTTCAAAGCAGCGCATAGCAAAACAGTGATCGGCGCCCGATTTTGGGCT
>JAZSRK010000054.1:0-4069 GCA_045538465.1 Candidatus Limiplasma sp.
AACGGCGATAGGAATCCCTTGCTACGCAAGGGTTCCGAAACCACCGGAAGGGTGAGTAAAACGAACCGAGGCGTGAGGACAGCCTGAAAGGCTCCGCAGCGCCGAAGCCCAAAGCCGATGTAATCGGATTTGGGCCGCAATGCATGTTGCTGGTTTCGGAACTAGAATCGGAGGGTTGCGACCCTCCGATGCCTCCCGGGGTTTCTCGACAGTCTGTCCGCAGGTGTATAAGCGCCTGCGGCTTTTTGTATGGGAAAAAAGCCCCCCTCTTGCAGCAAGCCAAAAAGATTGACAAATAATTATCATTATTTGATCGAAAAATATGTACAATAAAAAAACAATATGCTATAATAACCGCGCGCGCAGAAAACGGCGCGCCTTACAGCGGCGGGAAACCTGATGCGCCGCAAACAGAACGTATTAAACGGAGGACAGAAATCATGCGTAAAATTCTTGCTCTCACCCTGTGCCTGATGATGGCCCTGAGCTGCATTCCTGCGATGGCAGAAGAAGCTCCCGCTGTAAAGACCGGTTTGAGTGTTACCACCACCATGAGCGCCGACAAGAATGGCGGCGTGCAGGTCACCATTAACATTACCGCTGTTACCATCGACGATAACGGCGTGATCGATTCCGTTGTGTTCGACGGCGTGCAGGCCACCGTGGGTGTGGATGCTGCTGGCCAGCTGACCACCGACCCCGCCACCGTGTTCGTCTCCAAGAACGAGCTGGGCGATGCCTACGGCATGCGCGCTTATTCTACCATCAGCAAGGAATGGAACGAGCAGGCTGCTGCCTATGCTGCCTTCTGCTCCGGCAAGACCTTGGAAGAAGTAAAGACCCTCACCTCCGGCGAGAACGGCGCTCCCGTGGATGCCGAGCTGACCGCTGGCTGCACCATGCCCGCCTACAACTTCCTGCCCGGTCTGGAAGCCGCTGTGGCCAACGCCCAGCATGCTGGCGCCAAGAAGGGCGATACCCTCAAGCTGGTGCAGGTGACCAACGCTTCCGGCAGCAAGAGTGCTACCGCTGAGGCTGCTGGCAAGACTCAGGTGTATGCCACCGTTTCTGCCCTCACCTTGAACGGCGATGTGATCACCTCCTGCGTGATCGATGCTGTGCAGGCTACCGCTGCTTTTGATGCCACCGGCGCTATCACCAGCGATCTGACTGCCCCCATCGCTACCAAGAACCAGCTGGGCGATGCCTACGGCATGCGCGCTTATTCTGAGATCAAAAAGGAATGGAACGAGCAGGCTGCTGCCTTTGCTGCTTATGTAACCGGCAAGACCCTGGCCGAGGCTGCTGGTGTTGCCGTTAACGAAGGCGGCTACCCCACCGATGCCGAGCTGACCGCTGGCTGCACCATGGGCGTAAGCGACTTCATCAAGCTGATGGAGAAGGCCGCTCAGTAATAAGGCTGATCAATAGTAAAGCGGCTGCTTCCTTTGCGGAGGCAGCTGCTTTTGTTTGCTCTCAGCTCCCAAACCGTATATTGACAGACGGCTTTTTGTTACTTTATAATAAATGCAGCGATCATGCAAATACAATATAGACAAGGAGAGAAACACAAATGAATTATAGAAGTTCTTACGGATATTCTGATTCTTCCGGTATGTGGGTATTCGTTGTGGCGCTGGTGCTGGCCATCGTCGGTACTGTTCTGGCTTACATCTTCATTATGCCCAAGGAGAAGGTAAAGGGTCTTAACAAGTTCTGGTATTTTGTGCATAATGTATTCAGCTTCAAGACCCTGTTGGTGGAAAAGATCTTCAAGGCACTGTATGTGTTTGTTACCATCTACCTGCTGCTGGCTGGCTTTTTGTCGCTGTTTAACAACTTCCTGGCCGGTCTGTTGATGATGACGCTGGGCCCCATCGGCGCACGCATTTCCTTTGAGATGATCATGATGTTCATTTTGCTGGTGCAGAATGTAAGCGCCATCCGTTCCAAACTGTGCGATGATGAGGATGAAGGCCCCGCCCACACCGAAAAGCAGCCTCCCAAGGAGTATGTGTTCTGCGCTGCCTGCGGCACCCGCTATAACAAGCTGGATGCCGTCTGCCCCGGCTGCGGTCTGAAGAATCCCGCTGCTGCCCCTGCGCAGCAGCCCGCACCCGTACAGCAGCCCGCTCCTGCACAGCAGCCCATCCCTACCCCTGTGCAGAAGGCTGCGCCGGTGCAGCAGTTTGCGCCCGCCGAGCAGGCGCAGCATTATGCGCCCCGTCCCACCAGCAGCTATGGTTTCCAGAATCCTTCCGAGGGTTATACGCGCGACCATCGCCGCTTCCAGCCCCCGCAGGATCCTCAGGCATGATCCACCCTTAGCGAAAGCAAATAGCGCCCCGGTGAATGCGCATAGCGTATGCATTCGCCGGGGCTTTCTTTGCCAAGACGAGCGCATAGGGGCTGTGTGCGCCCGCAGGGAATATCGCAGGTAATAGTTCGTCCGACAGCGGAAAACCCTGTTCTTCCTGTGTACCCGTCTTGAGTTACCCGCAGCATCGATGCTATACTGACCCTGCCCCACAAAAACAGGGCAAGGAGGATTCGTGTATGATTCGCTTTACCAAAATGGAAGGCATCGGCAATGATTATGTATATATCAACGGCTTTGAGGAACATATCGAAAACCCTGCGGAGCTGGCGGTCAAAATGAGCCGCTACCATTTCGGCTGCTATTCTGACGGGCTGATCATGATCCTGCCCAGCCAGAAGGCGGATTTTCGTATGCAGATGTTCAACAGCGACGGCAGCGAAAGCGAGATGTGCGGCAACGGTATCCGCTGCGTGGCGGCCTATTGCCACGACCGCGGCCTTACCGATAAAACGGAGTTTACCATCGAATCCGGCGGCGCAATAAAGGTGATGCAGCTGGAATTGGAGAATGGCAAAACCAAAGCCGTGCGGGTGGATATGGGCGAGCCGGTGCTGGACGGGCTGCGCATTCCTTCCGCTGTGGCTGGCGAGCCAGTGGTGGGGCATCCCCTCAGCGCCAATGGCAACACCTATGCCTTTACGCTGGTAAACATGGGCAACCCCCATGCGGTCTGCTTTGTGGAGGATCCGCAAACCGCCCCCGTAACGGTGGATGGCCCCGTGCTGGAGTGCGACCCGTGCTTCCCCAACAAGGCGAATATAGAGTTTGTTAAGGTGATCGACCGCACCCACGCAGAAATGCGGGTGTGGGAGCGGGGCACCGGCGAAACGCTGGCCTGCGGCACAGGCGCCTGCGCCGTGCTGGTGGCCTGCGTACTGAATGGTCTTACTGAACGCAAAGCGGATGTGCGCCTGCCAGGCGGCGTTTTGCAACTGGAATGGAACCAAGAAGATAACCATGTGTACATGACCGGCCCTGCAACGTTTGTGTATGATGGGGTGTGGCTGCAGAACTAGGGGTGGGCGTCCGGTGCGACCCGCTAGCGCGGGGCGCGCCGTTCGCCCTAGTGTGTGGACAATAGTTCCGCAGCCCTTTTGGTGGGGCGGCGGAGGGAAGCGTGTGCCCAGTGGGCACTTGTGCGAAGCACAAAGCGACCCGAAGCCGGGGAGCGAAACGAGGATTGGCTACGGCAGTAGCCAAGACGACGATTGAGCGACCGGGGACGGAGTCCCCCTGCCCCCACCGGGCTGCTTGCTTGGGGGCCCGTCCTCGCTTTGCTGCGGGCGGGCCCCGTTTTGTGGGGCGTGGGGGTTTCGGCTTCCCCCCTTCGTCGTGAACGCCTCCCCGTGCCCCCCTGCTTGCCTCTCCCTTTGGGAGAGGTGGCTGAGCGTAGCGAGGCCGGAGAGGGTTCTGCCGCAGAGGAAGCCTTTCATCGTAAACCCTCTCAGTCAGGCTGCGCCTGACAGCTCTCCCAGAGGGAGAGCCAAGGGTGGGGGCAGCCACGCCTGACAGCTCTGCCAGAGGGAGAGGTAAGGGGGGAAAGCTGTTACACCCCGCCAACTCCAGTTCGGGTTGCAAGGCGATGCAGGTCGGCAGCCACCAGCCGGCCCGCACCGCGACGGTAGAGAGCGACGTCAAATCCCCTGCTCTTTTTTGCGGCGGGGAAAAGGGCAAACGTAGCTGCGCCAA
>JAZSRK010000055.1:0-7035 GCA_045538465.1 Candidatus Limiplasma sp.
AAATCTACGTGTCGGTGGTTCGATTCCGCCCCAAGGCACCAAGTGTGCGGTAGTAGCTCAGTGGTAGAGTGCCACCTTGCCAAGGTGGATGTCGCGAGTTCGAATCTCGTCTACCGCTCCACACACGGTGCCATAGCCAAGCGGTAAGGCGAAGGTCTGCAAAACCTTTATTCCCCGGTTCAAATCCGGGTGGCACCTCCACCTTGCACCAGCTATGGTGCCAAAGCCAAAAAAGTCGTCCGATAGGGCGGCTTTTTTGCTTTGGTTGGTTGTTTGCTTCGTTATATCATCATCGTATCATCGTATAACATCATTTATATTCTATTCGATCTTTCCATTACTGCTTGCTCATTGGGAATGTTGAAGATAGATTTTTTACATTCTTTTCGTTATTTTTCGACGCTTTCACCGTGAATAAACCATTTACAAACCAAATTGAATTTGATATAATCCCCTTAGCCCATTAAACACCCGATCTGTTTCTACAATCAAACGATCTGTGCTCACAGGGGCCAAAGGAAAAATTGCAATCAACAGAAAGAGGTTTCTTCTTTGCGTTATGCAATGTTGTTAAAGCCGCATCCGAATGCGCATTACCGCCAGTCTGTTTCTAAACTGGCAAAGATCGAACTTGAAGCGATCCTCAAAGCTTGGTCGATAGAAGGGGAGCCGCAATACGATATTTTGGGTTCGGAGCCTTTTCTATTTTTCGAAGCGGAGGAAATGCAAGCTGGCTTGTGGCGTGCACTGTGCCGCCATTCGGCCTGCTGTTTGCTTTGCCAAGTAAACGATGGGTTGCTAAAACCCATTGCCAAAGAACCGGCGTTTTTTCTGCCGGAGGAGCTACCGCAGGTACTTAAGTACAAAGGAAAAACCAATGCCGATTTTACCATGATGCTATTAAATACGGCGGTCGGCCTATCGGCCTTTGCCCGCAGCGAAGAGCCCCTTACGGTGCTGGACCCTGTTTGCGGCAAAGCCACCACGGCATTTTGCGCCCTGTGCCTTGGCCACCACGCCATTGGCGTAGATCGGGATGAAAAGGCTCTGCGGGAAGCGGATACTTATTTGGCACGTTCCCTGAAATGGAACCGCATCAAGCACAAGCGCACCACAGGCTCCCAAACCTTGACTGGCGGCGGTCATGTACAAACGACGGAGTTTGTGATGGCACAATCGGCGCAGGAACAAAAGCAGGGGGATACCCGCAGTTTCAAACTCATCAGCGGCGATGCCGGGCAACTGGGCCGTATGATGAAACAGGGCAGTTGCCATATTATCGTTGGCGATCTGCCCTACGGCGTGCAGCACGCTCCGCAGGAGGGACAGGGTCTTTCCTCGCCGGAAAGGCTGCTGAGCCGGGTGGCAGAGGGTTGTGCGCAGGTACTTAAGCGAGGCGGTGTAGCAGCGTTTTCGTTTAATGCATACACCTTGCCACGCAGCAAAGCTGCCGCTGCATTAGAAGCGGCTGGGCTGGAGGTTATTTCTCAGCCACCGTTTGACAGTTTCGCCCATTGGGTGGAGCAGGCAGTGGAGCGGGATGCTGTACTGGCAAGAAAGAGATAAAATACAAAGATCATTATTTCACCATTTGTATTGTTTTGTAGAAAAAAGGAGGGTTTCTTTTGCAGATCAGCGATTTGCAGGCAATGACCGTCATTCAGCTGCGCAAGCTGGCAAAGGAAAACGGTGTAAAACTGCCGGCAGGCATCAACAAGGAAGGTATCGTAGAGAAGGTCGCTTTGGTGGTATGCGGCGAAGAAGCTGCTGCTCCCGCAGCCAATGCAGCGATGGAACCGGCGGCATCCCCTGCCCCCGCAAAGGAAGATACGACCCTTTTCGATCTTTCTGTGGATGTGACCAATGCTCCCAGACAGGGCGGTTTTGGTGGCTATTCGTTCCAGCAAAGCGATCGTCAACCGGAGCGCCCGATGTATCGGCAGGCGTGGCAGGCACGCAGCCAAAACCGAGATGCTGCGCCCCGGCCCTCTTGGCAGACCCAGCAGACCCATGCCGGAGCCAACCGCTTTGGCCCGCAAAACCGCAGCTTTGGTCAGCAGGAGGCAGGGGATGGGTATCAACCCCAGCCAGAAAACGGCTTGCAGCAGGAGCGGATCACCCGGCAGGATAGCGACGGCTATCGTCCTGCCTACCATGCACCGATGCAGGAGAGCCGCAATCAGGAGCCGCCCCAGCAGTTGGATGGCTACCGTCTTGGCTACCGTGCTGCGCCCCAGCGCAACAATTACCAAAACCGCGACCAGAACTACGGCTACCGCCAGAATTATTATGGAAACAACAACGTCGGCTATCGCCCCAACCAGCAGGGCTATGGCTACCGCCAGAACAATAACAACTATGGCTATCAGCAGCGGGATAACGACAGCTTTGCCGCCGACAGCGTATACCGTATGCAGCGGGATGCCCAGTTTGGCGCCCAAATGGATGCGGGTCAGCTGCCCGATCTGATGCAATTGCAAAACGCCGAGCCTGCTCAGGGCATGCTGGAAGTGCTGCCCGATGGTTACGGCTTCTTGCGCAGCCAAACGCTGGTTCCGGGTCGTAACGATGTATATGTATCCGTAGCTCAGGTGCGCCGCTTCGATCTGCGCACCGGCGACCAGATCGAAGGCATGGCACGTTCCCGCCGGGAAAGCGATAAGTACGCCGCTCTGCTGACGGTGGATAAGATCAACGGCAAAGAGCCCGATGAGAAACAGGCCCGTCCCGCCTTCGAACAGTTGGTGCCCATTTACCCGGAGCACCGTATCGAATTGGAAAGCCAAGAAAACCCCGGCAATATGGTCATCCGCTTGGTGGATCTCATCGCCCCCATCGGCTTTGGTCAGCGCGCCATGCTGGTTACCCCCGACGGCGCCGATGGTCTGGGCATTCTGCGGGATATCAGCTGCGCCATCAAGCGCAACGATAAAGACGCCGAAGTGCTCATGCTGCTTATCGACATCGCCCCGGAGGATGTGACCATCATCAAGGAAAGTGCCGATGCAGAAGTGTTCGCCTCCACCTTTGCCGATACCCCGGAGACCCAGACCCGTGTAAGCGAAAATATGCTGGAGCGGGCGATGCGCTTGGTGGAAAACGGCAAGAACGTGGTCATATTGCTGGATAGTCTCACTAAGCTGACCCGTGCTTATCAGGCGGCACAGGCACAGAATGGACGGCCGGTCTCTAATACCGTTACCCCCGCAGCACTGGTGCGCCCCAAGCGTTTCTTCGGTGCAGCCCGAAACACCCGGGATGGCGGCAGCCTGACCGTGGTGGCCACCATCGCCACCGGCACTGGTTCCCGCGTGGATGACATCATCTTTGAGGAGTTCAAGGGCACAGCCAATATGGAGTTGGTGCTTTGCCCGCCGTCCGCCGGCGACCCCATTACGCCTATGATCGACTTGCAGCGCAGCGGCACCAAGAAGGATGCCATGCTGCTGGATAGCCGCCGTCAGGAAGGACTTCGTTCTGTTCGTCAGGTGCTGGGTTCCACCACCAATGGCGAAGCGGTGGTGCAGCTGATCGACATGATGCAGAAAACCAAATGCAATGAAGATCTGCTCACCAAGCTGCAGGAGTGGATGGTGCTCTGGGAAAAGAGCGGCTATCTGAAACGTTGAATTTAAAAAGTTTCTATAATATTTATAGAAGAAAAATACACAACGCCCCGCAGAAGTGCCTGTGCACATTCTGCGGGGCGTTGTGTATTTGGTATAGCATAAAAGCGATACGAGAAGGGGTCAATGGTGCTGGCCGAAGATCTGCTCTGCAAGCTTAAGCCCGGTGGGGGTGGCAGCCAGACCACCTTGCGCGGTCTCGCGCAGGGAACAGGGGAGAGAAGCACCCACCTCGCCCATGGCCACGATCACCTCATCTGCCGGAATAACGCTGACGATGCCAGCCAAAGCCATGTCTGCTGCGGTGATGGCGCACATCACGCCACCTGCGTTGCGCTTGATGCAAGGCACTTCCACCAGACCGGCGACCGGGTCGCATACGAGACCGAGCTGATTCTTCAGCGCCATGGCGACTGCGTGGGCGCATTGCTGGGGGCTGCCGCCGCACAATTCCACCAAGGCAGCGGCGGCCATGGCTGCTGCTGCGCCGCATTCGGCCTGGCAGCCGCCTTCGGCACCGGCAATGGTGGCTTGGTTGGCGATGACCATACCGATGCCGCCGGCGCAAAGCAAAGCAAGGCACGCTTGCTGGCGGTCGATGCCGCGAAGGCTCATCATGGGCAGCACTGCTCCGGGCAGGATGCCGCAGCTGCCTGCGGTAGGGCTGGCGACGATGCGTCCCATGGCAGCATTGTATTCTGCAACGGATAAGGCGATCGCCATGGCTTTGGCGCAAAATTCACCGCCTAAAGCGTTTTCTTCATATAAATGCATGCGCCAGCCGTCGCCGCCGGTAAGACCGCTGGTGGAACGGATGTTTTCCTGCATGCCCCGCTGTGCAGAAGCTTCCATTACACTGAGCCGCTGATCGATGATCTGCAACAGCTGGTCGGGTGTCAGATCCATCTGTGCTGCTTGGTCGCTGAGCACCAGTTGGCCGATGGTGGTACGGGTCTCATTTGCAAGGGTGACCAGTTCTTGTATGGAAGTATAATCAGGCATGTCCGTTATCCTCCGGGTTTGCGTGTAGGTAGACCACGTTTTCTACGTTGGGCAGTGCCCGCAGGGCTCGTATGGTCTCTTGGGGAACGTTGCTATCCAGCTCGATGGTCATCATGGCGAGGCGGCCTTTGGCGGGGCGTGTCAGCTTAAAATTGCCAATGTTTGCGCCAGAGAAGGAAAGGATCTGGCTGACAGTGGCGATAACGCCCGGCGTATCCCGGTGGGGGATGATGAGGGTGTCGCATTGACCGGCGAAAGCGCTTTCCATCCCATTGAGGCGGGTGATGAGCACGTTGCCGCCGCCGATGGAGGCCCCTTCGATCTCAACGCTGGTCTCATCGCTGCTGGTGAGGCGTATGATGGCCGTATTGGGGTGGCAGCGCGGCAGAGATACGGTACGAATGGTGTAGCGAAGCCCAGCTTCCTGCGCCAGATGCAAACTGTTGGGCAAGCGCTCATCGTCGGGGCGCATGCCCAGTATACCGGCGATGATGGCTTTATCAGTGCCGTGCCCTTTATAGGTTTGTGCAAAGCTGCCAGCCAGAGCGATATCTGCCTCCACTGGGGGGTGAGCCAGCAGCTTGCGGGATATATAGCCGATGCGGGCTGCCCCGGCCGTATGGCTGCTGGAAGGCCCGATCATGACCGGGCCGATGATGTCCAGAACGTTCATAGGGTGATCCTCCCTGTATAAGGTGTACAAATGAAGAATTGTTTTTTGCTTGTACAGATACTATTGTACTACAGCAAGGCGTTGTGGGCAAATGGTTTGTGTGGTTTTGTTGCTGTTTGATCAAAATGCATTGAATTGGTTATTTTTCTTAAAGCGGATGAAAAAGCTTTACGTTTTGTGCTACTTTTTCGCCAAAATGTACTTGCAATCTTTTCGTAAGTATAGTATATTGATGTTGACGAAAACGTTGTAGTTGTTGTGTGGTGAACGATGCCACTGTACAAAGGCTCTTTGTGCAGAACATCTTCGAAAACCACAGACAATGCGATGTTTCATAAACGAAAACCAATGCCGATGGAGAGCGGCAGCACCCAAGCGACCCATAAGGAGGCATCACCAATGGAATATGGTTTCTTTGATGACGTAAGAAGCGAGTATGTCATCACTCGGCCCGACACTCCCTATCCTTGGATCAACTACCTTGGCAGCGAAGACTTCTTCTCCCTCATGAGCAACACCTCCGGCGGCTATACCTTCTGCAAGGATGCCCGCCTGCTGCGTCTTACCCGCTATCGTTACAACAACGTGCCCACCGATGCTGGCGGACATTACTTCTACATCAACGATAACGGCACCGTGTGGAACCCCGGCTGGCAGCCCACCCAGACCAAGCTGGATAGCTACGAGTGCCGCGTGGGTACCGGTTACACCTCCATCACCTCCGTTAAGAACGGCGTGAAGGCCCAGCAGACCGTTATGGTTCCCCGTGGCTTCCGCGCTGAGGTGACCAAGGTGACCCTGACCAACGAGAGCACCGAAGAGAAGAAACTGAGCCTGTACAGCTTCATCGAGTTCTGCCTGTGGAATGCGCAGGACGACTCCACCAACTTCCAGCGCAACTACGCTCTGGCTGAGATGGAGTACGAGAACAATGGCGCTACCATCTACCACAAGACTGAGTACCGCGAGCGCCGCAACCACTTCGCCGTTTACTCCGTCAACACCGAGATCGACGGTTTCGATACCAGCCGTGAAGCCTTCATCGGCCTGTACAACGGCTTTGGCAATCCTCAGGTGGTCATGAACGACCAGCCCACCAACAGCGATGCCCACGGCTGGGCCCCCATTGCCAGCCATTGCATCCGCCGCACCCTGAAGCCCGGCGAATCCGTCAGCTTCGTGTTCGTGCTGGGCTTCTGTGAGAACCCTGTGGATAAGAAATTCGTTGCCCCCGGCGTCATCAACAAGGAGCCCGCACACGAGCTGCTGAAGGAGTTCCAGACTGCCGAACAGTTCGATGCCAAGCTGGATGAGCTGAAGGCCTACTGGCAGCAGCTGCTGAGCCACTTCCACATCGAAAGCGCCGACGAGAAGCTGAACCGTCAGGTCAACCTGTGGAACCAGTACCAGTGCATGGTCACCTTCAACATGAGCCGTTCTGCCAGCTACTTTGAGAGTGGCATCGGCCGCGGCATGGGTTTCCGCGATTGCAGCCAGGACCTGCTGGGCTTCATTCACCTGATCCCCGACCGTGCCCGTCAGCGCATTATCGACGTAGCCTCCACCCAGTTCCCGGATGGCAGTGCCTACCACCAGTATCAGCCCCTCACCAAGCGCGGCAACATGGATGTTGGTTCCGGCTTCAACGATGACCCCCTGTGGCTCATCTACGCCGTGAACGCCTACATCAAGGAAACCGGCGATATGACCATTCTGGATGAGATGGTGGATTTC
>JAZSRK010000146.1:0-27290 GCA_045538465.1 Candidatus Limiplasma sp.
CGAATATTTGGACTACTACAACAATCGCCGTATCAAAGCAAAGCTTAAGGGCTTGCCACCTGCTCTTCACAGACAACAAGCCCTTTCGGTTGCTTAGTTTATTCCTTTGATATCTTTGTCTAACTTTTTGGGGTCACTTCATCATAACTCTGGCCGAGTATTTTGCTTTGGGTGTCCCCATCGCCATAGACAATGCCGTTGAGACCGCCAGGAATATACTTTATCTGAAGATCGTTTTCAAACCGCACAACAATTCTGTGTGTGTTTTTAAGAGCGGCAGAAGCGCTGCTTGTGAACAGCAGCACAAACAACAGTACCAAAACCAGTACTGCTGCCCTGCAAAAACCATTCCCTTTTGTTTTATTACGACGATCGTTTGCTGCGCTCATATGCCCTGTGCCGCCTTTCGTTGGTATGTTATAGACAATACCGCATGGGTACAAATGGTTAGAAAAATACATTTTAATTATAGCATAACAAGCGATGTCGTTTCAACCAACGCATCATGTATTCAAGATTTTTTTGCCAAAATATAACTTTCGCTAAACATATGATCAATTTTGAACAGCTCTGCACGCCAGCGGCTTACAGATATACTCGACAGCATAAAAGGCCTTACCGATTTTTGCGATCGGTAAGTGCCTTTTGCAAAAGAAGATCTATCAAGGGTCTATCCCCCACCCTTACCACGAGATCTCCCTGAGATACCCATCCCGCATCACGATGCGGTTTTCCTCGGAGTGGATATACTCTTCACGGGCATCGTAGCAAAAGTCCATGTGCATATATTGCCCGGTGGATAGACCAGTGCCGTCGGGGTTGGGGCAGAAGCAGCGGAAGGTAAAACCCTCCGGACGCAACCGGTTGAAGTACAGCTTCCACAGCATGTGCAGCCCGGCTTGGGTCATGGCAAAGGCAAAATCTTTGGTTTCCTTAGGTTCCCGGTTGCTGGTGGCGGCGGAGGTGATGAGCCCAAGGCGTTTTTTGCCTTGCCTGAGCAAAGGCAGCATGGCTTCTACCAGCTGGTATGCACCATTCACGCCCCGGTCGAACACCTGATGGATGTCTTTGTAGTCCAGCTGACCCAGCGGCTGCACGTTCTGCCCGCGATCGGTGGCCTGCACCACCAAGTAATCCAGCTTGCCTTCCTGCTGGATGGCTTGCAGCACCTGTGCCCGTTGCTTCTCATCGGCGGCAGAGGTCATTTCATACACGGTTGCTCCGCGTTGTTTAAACCATGCCGCAGCATCGGCGGCTTCCTGAAATTGAGTACCGGCGATCAATACGATTTCTTTCATGCGCATGCTCCTTAAAACGGCCAGTATTGCCCTTGAATATCCCGGAGGATCAAAACATCATCTATCTCGTCATCGCCGGTGAAGAACCTGTAGGCCACCGGGGCCACCTCTTCCGGCTCAAAGTCGCCCACGGTGCTCTTGGTGCCGCTCATGTATGTTTTGGCCCAGCCCGGGTGGAACAGCCGCAGGGTAAAGCCCTGTGGGCGCAGCTTTTGAAAGAGCATGTGCATCTCCATATTCAGCGCCGCTTTGGAAACGCAGTAGGGAAAATCCTTTACTCGCTGCATGAGCGATATAACGCCGGTTTCAGAGGAGAAAGTGCCGATCCGCTTTTTACCTTCCTGCATCAACGGCAAAAAGGCTTCTACCATGCGCAGAGGCCCCAAACTGTTTACCTCAAAGGCGTTTTCAAAGCCGCGTTCATCATCTGGCTTGGGAAAGATACCAGCACAGTTGATCAGGTGATCCACCCGCTGGGTCTTGGCAGCGACAAAAGCCGCTGCTTCTTTGACCGATCGATCGTCCCCAACATTCAACGGCACGATCTGCAACCGCTCCGGGTATTGTTTCTTCAGCTCATCCAGCTGCGGCCAATCCGGCATAAACTGCCCGGCAAAGACGGTGTATCCATTTTTGATAAAGTTCTCTGTAAGCGCAAAGCCGATGCCTCTGTCTGCGCCTGTGATCACTACATACTCCATTTAGCCCTCCTGCTTTTTCATGCACCAGCTGATGGCGTTCACCAACAGCTTTTGGAACTCGGTATTCTGCCACACCGAAAGGATGTGGCCGGGGATCAAGGTGCACAGCCGACCCTTGCCCATCTGCCGCACATAGGCGGCGGGCATGGTGTTTGCATAGTCGGAGGTAGATTCCATCAGGATCGTTGCATCCTCCACGGTCATCTCGATCTGATAATGCTCATCCCGCTCGCAGAAGCTGCCCACCCCAGCGGTAACGGGGTGCTGCACATCCAGCACCTGATAGGTGACCGGGCAGCGGGCCGGATGATTCACGAACCGACAGCCCACAAAGTTGATGTACTCCTGACAGGGCTTCAAGCAATTGGGCGCCATGTTGTTTTCTGAAAAGGAGGCGCCTGCATGGACGGCCAGAAAGCCGCCACCGTTTTTCACATAGGCTTCCAGATCCTTGGGGGCGCACTCGTTTACGCCTTCCTCAAACCAAGGAGTGGTGTTGCCGCTGGTAACGTGGTTGCCTTTGCAGCAGATGACCAGATCGTACGCTTCCAAATCGGCAGCGGTGAGTATATCCTTAGCATCCTCCACAAAGGTCATTTGAGGGTAGAGATCCGTCAGATACGAAAACCCTGTTTTCACCACTTCTGCCGTGTGCCAGATATCCCCGCAGATGACCAATATTTTACCCATATGCATATCCCTTTCTATTTGATTTTACGCAAATCGATAGGTTTATTATAATCGTTTTTTTCTGCTGCTGCAAGTTTTTTTGCAGATGCTCTGCCTTCCTTGACCGCCCCCCAAAAACCCTCTATAATCATGTATATACCAACAAAGTGCGATCCCTACGATCATAACCGGAGGTGTTCCTATGCCCCACAGGCTCCTTACGCCCCTTAGGCTCAAAAACATCGCTTTGCCCGGTCGGGCTGTACGCTCTGCCACAGAGCTGTTTTGCTCCACCCCCGATGCCCATGTGCGCCCTTCGGAGATCGCCGTTTATGGCGAGCTGGCTCAGCAGGGGCTTGGACTGATCGTGACCGGCA
Source organism: Candidatus Limiplasma sp. (assembly GCA_045538465.1). GTDB lineage: Bacteria > Bacillota > Clostridia > Christensenellales > Aristaeellaceae > Limiplasma. The sequence goes on from JAZSRK010000146.1 coordinate 3,046, forward strand.
ACACCTGCGTTGCCCCCGGCGGCAGAAGCAACGACTACCAGACCGCCCTCTGGTCGGATGACTACATGGAAGAATCCGCTGCCATTGCCAAGGCCGCCTCCGCCGCCGGTACACCGGTGGTGATGCAGCTGGGGCACGGCGGGCATCAGGCGCAGGGGCACAACGGCGGCCTGAAGGTATTAACGCCGGATACCATGACCCAAGCGGAGATCCAGCAGGTGGTGAAAGATTTTGCTGCCGCCGCAAAACGTGCCATGCAGGCAGGTTTTTCCGGCGTGATGATCCACGCAGCGCACACCTTTCTGCTTTCCACGTTTTTCTACCCGGAGTACAACCACCGCACCGATGCCTATGGCGGCAGCGGTGAAAAACGCTTCCGCATCATCCGGGAGGTATACGAAGCCATTAAGACCCAATGCGGAGAGGATACGCCGGTCTTGATGAAAATAAACGGTGACGACCGCACAAACAGCGCCCAATACCATGCCGACTTGGTGAAAGGCTTGCAGCTATTAGGCCGCTTAGGCATGGATGCGGTAGAGATCTCCGGCATGGAGTCCATCCAGAAAGGGAAGGGCACGGGGCCGTACTTTACCCATCGCATCCGGGCGCTGCACCAGGAATGCGACATACCGCTGATCGCTGTGGGCGGCGTGCGCACCCCGGAGGATATAGCCACCTTGTTCGAAGCTGGTGCTTCGGCGGTGTCCTTCTCCCGGCCGCTTTTGCAAAACCCCGGCGTGGTGCGCGAGATCATTGCCGGAGGACGCTCCGGCTGCATCGGCTGCGGGCGCTGCTTCACTCCCACGAATGAGGATACGCCGCTAAGAGTTCTCTGTCCCCTGCGCAAAATGCCCCAAGCCTGACAAATCGAGGTGTACTATGATACGAGAATTGATCCACGACCCTCTGCTATTGGCCAAAAAAGCCGAACCGGCCACCAAGACCGATCTGCCCGTGGCACAGGACTTGCTATCTACTTTGATCGCCCACAAAGATACCTGCGTAGGCATGGCTGCCAATATGATCGGCATCTGCAAACGGATCATTGCCTTCAACAACGAGGGTATGTATATGCTCATGTTCAATCCGGAGATCATCCACAGATCCGACCCTTACCAAACCGAAGAAGGCTGCCTGTCGCTGCTGGGCGGCCCGCGAAAATGCCTGCGCTACCAAACCATTCAGGTAAAATGGCAGGCTGCCGATTTTTCGGTGCACACCCAAACCTTCACCGGCTGGACGGCACAGATCATCCAGCATGAAGTGGATCATTGCGAAGGCATCCTCATTTAATACTTGCCAAGCGAAAGGACAAACGCCATGCATACAGCCAAGCAAACCGCAGCCCGGGAGAAGCTTTACAGCCTACTGGGCGATCTGCCCGCCCGAGATCTGCCCATCACCGCCCGGCTTCTCTGGGAAAAACAACTGCCGGAATACCGCCTACAAAAAATACAGCTGAGCCTGAACGGCATAGAGGATACCTTTGCTTACCTCACCCTGCCCCTCCATGCACAGCCGCCCTATCCTGCCATCGTGTTCAACCACTCTCACGGCGGCGGCTACACCATTGGCAAGGAGGAATACATCCAAGGACGGGAATACATGGATACTATACCCTATGCTGCTGCACTGGCGAAGGAGGGCATTGCGGGCATCGCCATCGACCACTGGTGTTTTGGCGAGCGCAACCACAACCCAGAGCGGGGCACCTTCTGCCGCATGCTTTGGCAGGGGCAGGTGCTCTGGGGCATGATGGTGTACGATTCCATCCGCACGGTGGACTACCTGTGCACCCGTGACGACATCGACCACGGGCGCATCGCCACGCTGGGCATGTCCATGGGCAGCACCATGGCCTGGTGGCTGGCGGCGCTGGATGAGCGCATCTGCGCCTGTGCCGACATCTGCTGCATGACCGATTTTCAGGCCTTGCTTAAGCATAACGGCATCGAAGAACACGGCGTATACTATTATGTACCCTCGCTGCTAAAGCACTTTACCACTGCCGATATCAACGCTCTCATTGCGCCGCGCCCCCACCTGAGCGTGAACGGGCTTTTGGATCCCCTCACCCCCGAAGAGGGACTAAAGCGGGTGGATGAAGAACTTCGACGGGTGTACACCGCCATGGGAGCACCGGAAAACTGGCAGATGACCACCCACCGCATCCATCATTTCGAACTGCCCGCCATGCGGCAGGAGGTACTGGCGTTTCTGCGGGGCGTGTTGGTGGGGACGAAGTGAACATACAAAAAGACGGATCACCTTTCTGCGATCAAGCAAAAAGGTGATCCGCCTTTTATTAACTATGTTTCTTTCGCTTGGCAAAAGCCCGCTTTCCCCAATGCCTCACATAGCATTCGCCAGCGCCTGCCGCACCTCCGTAAGTGCTTTGCCCAGCAGGTTGCTCCCCGGCCACTGGCTGGGCGGCAGCTGCATGGCCTCTTTGGCAGTAAGCTTGATGCCAAAGATACCGTCGTAGGGGCTGGCCTCTGCCAGCGGGGCATTGCCCGTTGCCAAAAGGGCTTCTTTCAAAGACGCGTTTTGTTCAAACTTTGCCATCAAACCCGTTTTCAAGATATCGTACCGGGCAGCAGCCCACTTGGCATCATCAAAGGGCATTACCTGTCTGCCCAGCTTTTTGCACTCATCCGGGGTGGTAGCGCGCAGGATGGCTGTATAAGCCTTGGCATCGTGGAACAGTTTTGCTTTCTGCGCCATCAGGTATTGCTCCATATGCAGGTAGCAAAAATCGTCGATAACGAACGGGCTGCTGTACCAATTGCTGAAACAGCCATTCTCGTCATATTCGTGCCAGAAAAACACCGGGGTCGTATTTTCCTCTGTCCAGTATGTAGCAGTATTCTGCGTTTGCATATTTCTCAGCTCCTATCGTTGGCTTGGCTGTTTTCCGCTTACTCTTCCAAAGTGATCACATCACCGGCACGGTGGGCAAAACTGCGCCCATCCGCAAGGTGCAAAACGCCGTCAAGATCGCACCGGATGAGGGCTTTGGTAAGGCGGGCGTTTTGCCATGCCACATCCACCGTGTAGCCGCCGCGGGCCCGCAGCCCGGTAACGCTGCCGCTCTGCCACTGGGGCGGCAAAGCGCCCAGCAGGCGCAAGCAGCCTTCATGGCTCTGCACAAGCATTTCGGCTATGCCGCTGGTAAAACCAAAGTTGCCATCGATCTGGAAAGGCGGGTGGTTATCAAACAGATTGGGCAGGGTGGACTGCTTTAGAAGCAGCTCGGCATTTTCACCCGCCAGAGCGCCATCCAGCAGCCTTGCCCAGAAATGGATGATCCACGCCCGGCTCCAGCCGGTGTGCCCGCCGCCGCCAGCCAGCCGTGCTTCCAATGTTTTGCGGGCAGCTGCCATGGCCTCAGGGCTTTGGGCTGTAATGCTGTTGCCCGGGTACAGACCAAACAGATGGGAGATGTGCCTGTGCCCCGGCTCGGTCTCCTGCTTATCCGGGATCATCCATTCGGCAATGCGCCCATCCGGGGCAATGACCACCGGGCGCAGCTTCTGCTTAAGCTCTGCATAGATGGCAATATCCTTGCCAAGGATCTGGCCCGCCTCCTCAACGGCAGTAAACAGCTCATGGAGCAGCTGCTGATCCATCGCAGCATCGCTGCACAGGCAGCCGGTCTCGCCATTGGGCAACAGATAGGTGTTTTCCGGCGACAGGGAGGGGCTTACCAACAGGCGGCCCTCGCCATCCGGGATCAGCGTATCGATAAAGAAGGAGGCGGCTTCCTCCATAATGGGATACCATTTTGCCAAAAAGGCTGCATCCAGCGTGAACCGGTAGTGCTCCCACAGGTGCAGGCACAGCCATGCTGCCCCCATCTGCCACATGGTGGAGGAGGGGTAATTATCCTGCGGGGCGCAGTCGCCCCAGATGTCGGTGTTATGGTGCGCCATCCAGCCCCGTGCGCCGTACATCTGCTGTGCCGCTACCCGCCCGTTGGGCACCATACGGGCGATCAGGTCAAACAGCGGCTTGTGCAGCTGGGATAGGTTGCAAACCTCGGCAGGCCAGTAATTCATCTGGGCGTTGATGTTGATGGTGTACTTGCTATCCCACGGCGGGTTGAACTGTTCATTCCAGATGCCTTGCAAATTGGCAGGCTGGCTGCCGGGGCGGCTGGAAGAGATGAGCAGATAGCGCCCGTATGCAAACATATCATTGATAAGCCCCGGATCGGTATGCCCAGCCTTAAGCCGCTGCAAGCGTTCATCGTGGGGCAGATGCAGAGGCGCTTCCTCCTCGGTGAGGCGAAGGGTGCAGGCATCCATCAGAGGCTGAAAATCTGCTGTGTGCTGTTTGAGCAGCTGATCGTAGCCAACCTTTTCGGCAGCATTCAGGCGGTTCAGCGCTGCCTGAAGATAGTCCTGCCCATCCCGCAGAGAGGTGCCGGAGGCAACCAGCAGCACCCCAACGCCCTGCCCGATCAGCATATCGCCCACGGCAGAGGCGCAGCCGTTCGCCGCCCTCAGCAAACAGCAAAAACCCACGCCATTGTTGCCGGTAATGCCCTCCAAACAAAGGGTCTGCCGATCCAGCTGACGGTGGGCAAGCACATGCCCGGCACGGCGCAGCATGGCACGCCAGCCGCCGCCTGCAAGGCGCACAGCCATCACCCCGGCCGGATAGGAAATAAAGCTCTCCCGGTCAAAACGCAACCCATCAAGCCGATAGCCGGTACGGTGTACGCCGCTATCCAGCACAAGGCTGCGGCGGTAGTCCTCTACCCCATCCGCAGGCTCAAAGCCCGTCAGGTCGCGCCCTGCCAGATCGTTGAGAAAAAACGGCGTAGAAAAACGGTGATGCTTGGGTGTGCGCAGCTGCACGATCAGATCGCACAGAGGCTCATAGCTGCGCTGCCCTTCGGGCGTGGCCGCAATAGCCTGCTCCACGACCTCCTCCGCCTTAGCAAGCTGACCGGCGGCGATCAGCGCCCGTGCATCCCGGATGCCCTGCGCAGCATCGGGATTGATGCGGTCAGCAAAGCCACCGGACCAAATGGTATCATCATTAAGTTGAAAGCGATCCATCAATGTGCCGCCAAAGCACATTGCGCCCATGTGTCCGTTACCCAGAGGCAGAGCCTCGTTCCAGTTGGCGGCGGGCTTGGTATACCATAATTGACGCATAGAGGTTTCCTCCGTTGCAATAAAGAAATGAAATGTGTGGAGCAAGCATTGATCGCTATGCCTATCATACCCGATGCGGCAGCACTTGTACAGAGAGGATCGCCGCACAGCAGCGATCAGCCGGTAATGATGGTCGCCAGCTCTGACAGGCTTTCGCAACAGGTGCAGCCTTCCAGCTGAGTATGTACCAAAATGGGGATCATCCCGGCGCCTAAAGCACCTTGATAATCGGCAACTGGGTTATCGCCGATCATGTAACAGACCTCCGGGGGACCGGTCTTGGCCAGCGCATAGGCGAAGATCTCTTTTCGCGGCTTCTCATAACCCACTTCTGCCGAGAGAAAATATCCGGCGATGTGGTCACCCAGCCCCAAGCGTACAAACACCTCTCCAAGCTCAGAAAAATTGTTGGAGATGATATAGTTGTCGTACCCTTTTGCCTGAAAAAACTGCAGCATGCGCTTAGCATCAGCATACGCTTCGTACTCATAAGCCACAACATTTTGTCGAAAAGCGTTGCAGATGGCATTGATGTGTTGCTTCGCAATGCCCCGTTCCCCGCAAAACGCTCCAATACCAGCCAACAGATCGGCCCACCATTCCTCGCCGTTCTGCGACGCATGGTCCTGCTGCGGCCTATACCATGTACACAAATGCCGCATCAGCTCTCTAGCCCCTGCTTCGTCAAGCGAGTATCCATAGGCCTGAAAAGCCCGTATCAGCGAGCACTTAAAAGATTCATTGCCATACAGCAGGGTTCCGTCACTATCCCAAAAGATCACTTTTCTCATCCACTTCACCCGCTTTCTTTATAAACAGCCAGCTGCATTGTCTGCTTTGAGCTTACCTAGGCAAAACCATTATACCATGATACCAACGATCCTCCCATATGCTTTTTGACCCACATAACACACGGTTCTGCTCTTTCGTTTGCTGGTTTTGGCGAAGGATTTTGCCGTTGTTTGGGCGAATATTAGACAAACAGAAGACGAATATCAAGACCCATCCGCACCATTTTCATCGATGAACAACGTTTGGGGGAACACGGCAGCATCCATTTCGAATGGAGGTATGCATGGTGGCATACGAGCTTACTCTGGACCATCAAGGTATCAAGACCCGCATGCAAGCAGTCGCACCGGGGATCATCCGCATCACACGAACACGCAAAGAATATTTTTTGCAAAAGCAGTCACCCGTGGTGGTGTATGATGGCACCACACAGGCAACCATCCAAGAGACCCCCACAGCCGCCGTATTGACGGCAGGCTCTGTTAGCGTGCGCTATACCCACAACAGTGGCGCACTTACTTTTCTTGATGCAAACGGCCAGATATTGCTCAGGGAACCCCACCGCCGCCCTTGCGCTATGGAGGAGATGCCCATCATCCTCAACAGCTACGACGAAACCAGCACCATAAAAGAAGGGCATAGCGTGGATGGTGCCCGTGCATGGGCTGCCCCCAGCCGCTCATGGCAGGATCGCACCGGCTACGAATGCAAACAACATTTTGTCTTTGACGATGATGAATCCCTCTATGGTCTCGGATCCCACGAGGAGGGCTTTGGCAACCTGCGGGGGCATAGTCAGCTGCTCTACCAGCACAACATGAAGGCTGTGGTACCGGTATTGGTATCTACCAAGGGTTGGGGCATGCTGTTTGATATGGGCTGCATGATGGCTTTCCGCGACGATGAGCAAGGCTCTTACCTGTGGGCAGATCTGACCGATGAGCTCGACTGGTACTTCTTCTACGGCGATGGCAGCTATGCCGCAGCCATGGCGCAGTACCGGCTATTGACCGGCGAGGCGCCCATGCTGCCCAAATATGCACTGGGATACATCCAATCCAAAGAACGGTACGTGAATGCAGAGGAAATGCTGGCGGTGGCAGATGAATACCGCCGGCGCAAGGTACCGCTGGATGTGCTGGTGCTGGACTGGCAGGCTTGGCCCGAAAACCAATGGGGCTGGAAAACCTTCGACCGCAAACGCTTCCCCGATCCCACTGCTTTTATCGATGGGCTGCACCAGCGCAATGTGAAATTCATGTTGTCCATCTGGCCTTCCATGCAGGGAGATGAGAACGCCGACCGCAAAGAAATGCTGGAAAACGGCTGCATGCTCGGCAATCGCCTCATTTACAACGCGTTTGATGAAAAAGCACGACAGCTGTACTGGAAACAAGCCAAGGAGCATTTGTTTGGCCACGGTGTGGATGCTTGGTGGTGCGACTGCACCGAACCCTTTGAAAGCGACTGGAAAGGCTCTGTAAAGCCGGAGCCCCTCCGCCGGGCACAGCTGAACACCGACGAGGCCAAGCGCTACCTCGACCCCACCAAGATCAACCTATACAGTCTGTACCACTCCCAAGGCATTTATCTTGGTCAGCGGTCAGCCTGCAAAGAAAAGCGCGTCTGCAACCTGACCCGTTCTTCCTATGCCGGGCAACACCGCTATGCCACCATTACATGGAGCGGCGATGTAAGCGCCAATTGGGAGACCCTGCGCCGCCATGTGCCGGAAGGACTGAATTTCTGCGCCACCGGCGAGCCGTACTGGTCTACGGATATCGGTGCTTTCTTCCCCAACGGTAACTGGGATCCATGGTTTTACGAAGGCGATTTTGATCTGGGCGTGGATGATCTGGGCTATCGGGAGCTATTTGTGCGCTGGGCACAGTATGCTACCTTCCTGCCCATGATGCGTGCCCATGGTACGGGCACCCCCAGAGAGATCTGGCGTTTTGGCGAAAAGGGCGAACCCTTCTACGATGCTTTGGAAAAAACCCTGCGCCTGCGCTATCACCTGATCCCCTATCTATACACCCTGATGGCGCAGACCAACCGTACCGGTATGCCCATGCTGCGGGTACCCGCGCTGGTATTCCCCATGGATACCGATCTGCGCCATATCGAGGACGAAATGATGCTAGGCGATGCCTTATTGGTAAAGCCCGTTACCCGCCCCATGCGCTACCTGCCCTATGGCGAAGTATACAGCACGCCTGACGAAGCCGAGACCGTAGTGCTGCCCAAGGGCTGCGGCTGGTACAGCCTCGACGGCAGTATACACAGCAACGGCGGCGAAACGGTACAAGTACATGCACCGCTGGATGTGATCCCCCTGTTTGTGCGGGAAGGTACCATTCTGCCGTGGGGTGCACGGGTACAATGCACCGAAGAATTAACTACGGCACCGCTGGAACTGATCGTTTACCCGGGTGCGGATGGCTCCTTTACCCTCTACGACGATGCAGGCGATGGCTACGGCTACGAGCAAGACCAAGCTGCATGGATCGACCTTACTTGGCAGGATGCAGAGAGCCGCCTGACCATCGGGGCCCTTCGCGGCAGCTATGCAGGCATGCCCAAGGAAAGAGAGCTGCTGGTGCGCCGCATCGGCGGCGAAGTGCAGCGCATCACCTATACGGGCGAAGCGATACAGCTCTCTTTAGGATAAGGCCTTGTAGTTTCCCAAACCCTTCCACAACAAAAACGATCATCACATATGCAGGAGTGATTTCTTCATGAAGACCATCGGTACCTATTTTCAGAACGACCCTGTCAAACCGCTGGTATACGGCGAGGTAGAGGTCATCAACCCGCCCCGGCAGCGCCTGCGGGGCGAGCCGGTGAAGGAAGGCGTGCTGGTGCACCCGGTCATGGTAGGCTTTTGCGGCACCGACAACGAGCTGATGAACATGGGCAGAAAGGGGTTGCTCAGCCCCAAGTTTCCCGCCGGGCAGAACAGGCTCATCAACGGGCATGAGGGCATCGTTTGGGTACCCTCCGAAAACCGTTTTGCCATCGTGCTCATTCGTGGCGGCGACAGTGTGGATCCCACCCGCTACACCGAGGATGAGACCTATTTTGAATACGGCTGCGATCAGGCCGACGGCTTGTTCTGCGATGATATGTATGTAAACCCGGATATGCTGCTGCCCATCCCAGATGGGTATGTGCATAACGGCAAACTGGACTTGTCCTTTGCCAAAAAGATGGTCTTTCCCGATCCTTTTGCGTGCATGCTGTTCCAGCTGGAGCGCATGGAAGATCTGGGCAGTGCTCACAACTTTCGGCAGGCTGCCCGCCGCCACGGCTGCTCATTAGAGCAGGCCCGCGCCATCGCAGCGGATGAAGTATTCGCCCGCACGGTCATCTTCGGCCTGGGCACCACCGGTATGTTCATAGGCGATGTGATCCGTCAGGCGCATCCCAACGCCAAGATCGTCTTTGTTGGCCGCAGCGAAGAGCAGAGCCCCAAGGTACGCTTTGCCTTGGAAGTAGCCAAAGCGGACTATGTAAAGAACTGCTACAGCGACCCCGCCGATTGCGCAAGCACCATTGTAGAAGCGCTGGGCGGCAGAGCCACCACCTTTATCGGCGTAAGCGGCACCAATATGGAGCATGAGATCGCCTTTGCCCATAAGGTGCTGGGCTGCAACGGTCTGTACAACTCCTTCTCTTTGGGGCCCAAGGTCAGCTTCGATACCATGCCCTTCGGCTTTGAGAACCACCTGATCTTCGGCTCCATCAACTTCCGGCAGGATCATATGGAAAAAGCCATTGAAATGCTGTCTGTTAGCCGCTACGATGAGATCGTAGGGCTGATCGACCGGGAGGAGTTTGCCGCCGATCCCATCGGAGCTTATGAAAACAAGATCTATTGCAAAGCAGCGCCGATGAAGACGGCTGTTATTTGGAACAAAGAATACATCGATACATCAAGATAAAGGGAGGCTGTTTCTATGGCTGTTACCGTAACTTACGATCAGGATCAGCGGCTGGTCATTACCGGCGTGGACTGCGATTGCCCCTGCGAACATCATGCCATCGATAAGGATATTTACATCGGCAAAGAACTGATCGCTCGCATTCCTGATTACATTACCCGCCGTGGGCTGGGCAAAAACTGCGTTTTGGTGGCAGATGACAACACTTGGCGTGTGGCAGGCGAAGCGGTGGAAGCTGCCCTCACCGGCGCAGGCTTCACCGTGGTTTCCTGCGTTATCCACCGCAAGGGCGATATGCTGCCGGATGACCTATCCTGCGGCGAAGTGCTGCTTTCGATCACCCGCGAAACAGAATTTTTGGTGGCGGTAGGCAGCGGTACCATTACCGATACCACCCGCATCAACGCCGAGCGTACCGGTCTGCCCTTTGTATCCGTAGGCACCGCCCCCTCTATGGATGGCTATGCCTCGGCCGTGGCACCGCTGCTCCATCGCGGGCTAAAGATACAACGCCCTGCCAAATGCCCGGATATTATCGTTTGCGACTTGGATGTGCTGGCCACTGCGCCCCTTTCCATGATCGCTTCCGGCGTGGGCGACGTGCTGGGCAAGTATATCGCCAAGGCAGACTGGCAACTGGGCGAGATCATCAACGGAGAGCCTTGCTGCCCTGTTTGTGTGGAAATGGTCACCAACGCGGTAAATGCCTTGGTGGACAACGTGGAGGAGATCGCAAACAAAACCGAAAAAGGCATGCGCATTTTGATCGAAGCGCTGCTGCTGGCAGGCGTGACCATCCTGATGATCGACAACACCCGCGCAGTGGCCTCCATTGAGCACAACATTGCCCAGTACTGGGAGATGATCATGGTACAGCAGGGCTTGGAGCCGCCCATGCACGGCGCATCGGTCGGCGTGAGCACGCTGATGGTCTGGCCCATGTTCGAACGCTTTGCCAAGGAGGATCTTTCCAAGCTGGATCTGGCTGCCATCAAGGCCGGTCGCATCACCCGCGAGAAGCGGGAACGCTGGATGCTCCATGCCTATGGCGAAGAAGGCGGTCGTGCCATCATGCGGGAGAACCCCGGCGACTTCCTATCTTGGGAGGAGCAGGAGCGGCGCATCCGCACAGCGCAGGAGCGCTTCACCGACATCAAGGCCGTCATTGCCGCCATGCCGCCGCTTGAGAAGATCAAGGATGTCATGCGCACCCTCAAAGCCGAAATGACATGGCAGGAGGAGCACATTCCTGAGGATCTGGTGCGCCGTTCCATGCATTGCGGCAAGGATTACCGCACCCGCTATACCATCTTCAAGCTGTTGGATGAATGCGGTCTTTTGGATACTTATCTGGCAGAGTATCCCTATCCCTTTGCATAAGGAGGACACGCCATGATCGATGCGCATCTTCACCTGTGGAAAAAACAACAGGGGCGGGTCAATGGTCTGCCAGTATACGACTTAGGCGGCGGCCGCAGCATGTTTGGCAACGAAATGGTACAAATGATGCCGGCCTACATCACCGATGGTTTCAACAGTGTGGAACGGTTACTGGCCAATATGGATTTTGCTCAAGTTGCTGGCGCTGTGGTGACCCAAGAATATATCGATGGCAATCAGGATGCTTACCTGAAGCAGATCCGGCAGGAGCACCCATTGCGCCTTCGGGTAAGTGCCCTGTACGAGGAAGACGGTCTGCCGGATGTAAATGGCTTTGACGGCATCAAGATCTGCGCAGGGCGGCTTACCGACCCCGACCTGACCCACCACGAGCCGGTGTTCCGGCTGGCTGCTGAAAAAGATCTGTTTCTTGGGCTCGACCTTGCAGACGGCGATACCCAGACCGGTTCTCTCCGGGAAATGATCCAGCAATATCCCAACTTGCGCATGGCCATCGGGCATTTCGGCATGGTCACCCGACCGGGTTGGCTGGAACAGATCAAGCTGGCGCAAAACTCCAACGTGTTTGTGGAAAGCGGCGGCATCACATGGCTGTTTAACAGCGAGTTTTACCCCTATCCCTCGGCGGTCAAGGCCATATTGGAGGCAAGGGATGTATGCGGCATGCACAAGCTGATGTGGGGTTCGGATTATCCCCGCACCATGACCGCCATCACCTACCGCATGAGCTGGGATTTTGTGGATAAATCCCCCCTGCTCACGGAGGAGGAAAAACAGCTGTTCTTCCATCAGAATGCAGAAACATTCTATCGCTTTATCGATCTGCCGGATATGCCCTATGTGCATCACATGGCAGAATGACCGAAGAAAGGAGCATCACCATGCTGAAAGGTATTTCCCCTTTGATTTCTCCCGAGCTTTTGAAAATTCTCTCCGAAATGGGTCATGGAGATGAGATCGTGCTGGGCGACGCCCATTTTCCCGCCATGGGGCTTGGCCCGCAGGTGGTTCGTGCGGATGGCATCGGCATTCCGCAGCTTTTGGAAGCCATTTTGCAATTGATCCCGCTGGATCAGTACGATGCGGATCATTTTGCCCTGATGGAAGTGGTGCCCGGCGACCCGGTGGTGCCCGTTATCTGGGATGAATACAAAGCCTTGCTTGCTAAAACCGAGCCAGATAGCCAGCCCACCATGGTGGAACGCTTCGCCTACTACGAGCGGGCGAAGAAGGCGTATTGCATCGTAGCGACCGGAGAGACGGCGCAATATGCCAATGTAATTTTGAAAAAGGGCGTTGTGCGCTGAGTCAACAAGGGGCTGTCTCAAAACAAAAAGATATTACCGATTCATCGTGAAAAACTGTCAAAAAAGGCATGGAATGCTGCCGGATGGGCAACATTCCATGCCTTTACTTTTCTCAAAATTGTATTTTGAGACAGCTTTTTGTTGTCTGCCTTACTCGCCAATAGGTGCATACAGCAGGCTCTGGGTGGTTTCGGGGTCGAACAGCTGCACGACCTTGCTAGCAAAGCGGAAATTCAGCTTGTTGCCAGCAGCCAGATGGGCGCGCTGTTCGGTACTCAGATCGATGGTAGGTACGCGAATGATGACATTGTCCTCATCCCCGGCGGCCACGTGCAGGTGCAGTTCGCTGCCCATCATCTCGTTCACGGTCACTTCGCAAGCAACGGTATTTTCGCTGCCTTCAAAGTCGATGGCGATATGCTCAGGACGCACGCCCAGCAACACGCTGCCGCTTTCCACATTGCGCTCCTTGAGCAAAGCGCAGCGAGTCTCATCCAGCGGGATCTTCATGCCCTGCAGCTCGGCGGTGTAGCTATCGCCTTCACGCTTCAGGTCGGCCTTGAAGATGTTCATCTGGGGGCTGCCGATAAAGCCGGCCACGAACAGGTTGTGGGGCGTTTCGAAAACTTCCTGCGGAGTGCCCACCTGCTGAATGAAGCCATCCTTCATAATAACGATCCGGTCGCCCAAGGTCATGGCCTCGGTCTGGTCGTGGGTAACGTAGATGAAGGTGGTATCCAGACGTTTGCGCAGAAGAATGATCTCAGCACGCATCTGATTGCGCAGCTTGGCATCCAAGTTGGACAGAGGCTCGTCCATCAGGAATACCTGCGGCTCACGCACGATGGCGCGGCCGATGGCAACACGCTGGCGCTGACCGCCGGACAGGGCCTTGGGCTTGCGGCCAAGGTACTGGGTAATGCCCAGAATTTCGGCTGCCTGACAGACACGGCGATGGATCTCTTCGTTATCCATCTTACGGATGCGCAGGCTGAAAGCCAAGTTTTCATAAACGGTAATGTGGGGGTAGAGTGCATAGTTCTGGAAAACCATGGCGATATCGCGATCCTTGGGTTCCACATCGTTTACCAGACGGTCGCCGATGTGCAATTCGCCCTCGGAGATATCCTCCAGACCGGCGATCATGCGCAGGGTGGTAGACTTACCGCAGCCGGAGGGGCCAACGAATACCACAAATTCCTTATCCTTGATCTCCAGATTAAAGTCCTGTACGGCAACCACGCCGCCATCGTAGATCTTCTTGATATGCTTCAAAGAAACATTTGCCATCGCATTGTCCTCCTTAACCCTTTACAGCGCCACCGGTGACGCCTTCCACGTAGTACTTCTGCAGTGCCATAAACAATACCGTAATGGGTATCGCCACCAGCACGCCGCCTGCGCAGAAACGGGTGAAATAGCCCTGATAGTCGTTGGTGTTTACCCACTGGTAGAGACCCACAGCCACGTTGTAGCTGGCCTTATGACCAAACGCCACGTAGGAGGCGAATACGTAGTCGCCCCAAGGGCCCATAAAAGCCATCAGAATGGTGTAGATGACGATGGGCTTTGCCATGGGCATAATGATCTTCAGGAACACTTGGAAACGGGTAGCGCCGTCAATGCGGGCGCTTTCATCCAGCGACTTGGGAATGGTATCGAAGAAGCCCTTGGAAATGTAGTAGCCCATACCAGAGGAAGCGCAGGAGATAAGAATGAGGCCGGGAACTGCACCAGCCTGCGTAAGACCAAGCATCTTCAGCAAGTAGTACAGAACGATCATCGTCAAAAAGCCCGGGAACATACCCAGCACCAGCACCACATTCATCAACAGCTTGCGGCCCTTAAAGCGCATGCGGCTCAATGCGTAGCTGACGCTCAGCACCATCATGGTCTGTATAACAGCGCAGAACAGTGCAATGGTAAGCGTGTTGGTAAACCAGCGCACAAAGTCGCAATTGGTGGAATCCACGCAGCGCATTACATTGATCAGCAGCCAAAGACCAAACACGATCAGCGCAGCTTTGATGTTTTTGGTGGTTTCTTCAAAGGGATTTTTAGGCTTACGGTTCATGCAAAGCACAATGCCCCACACCGCCACTGCGGAGGTGATGACTGTAAGCACGATAGCGGGTACATCCTTCACAAGGGCCTTCAGGCTGAAGGCCACACCTTGGAACAGGTAAGCGTAGTTGGCCAGCGTCCATTGCTTGGGCAGCACATAGGCCACCATGCCGCCGGTCTCGCCGCGGAAGGACTGCAGCACCAAAAACACGAACGGGCACAGCCAGATGATACTCATCAAAATCAAAATGATATAGATGGTGGTATTGACCCGGCGCTCGTGCCCTTTCTTGGAGCGAAGACGCACTTCCGGCTCCACCTCACGAATGACACCGGCTTTTTCGTCAACAATGATGTCGACTTCCGGAATGTTATTCTTCTTAGCCATTACTGGAAATCCTCCTCATTCTTGACGGATGGGATCAGGTTGTAGACCACCAGATTGATGACTGCGCAAACCACAAACACCAGAATGCCCATTACAGCAGCCAGCTTGTAGTTGCTGTCGGTAACAGTCATCTTATACAGCCAAGTGATGAGCAAGTCGGTGGTACCGGCGTTGCCGGCCAGCTCCATGCTCAGCGGTTTGCCCTGAGACAGAAGGAAGATAACGTTGAAGTTGTTAATGTTGCCGGTAAAGCTGGTAAGCAGGTAGGGGCCGGTAACAAACAGCATGTAGGGCAGCGTGATCTTCATATAGGTCTGGAAGGCATTGGCGCCGTCGATGCGGGCAGACTCGTACAAGTCGGCGGGGATGTTCATCAGAATGCCGGTGGCGATGAGCATCAGGTAGGGAATGCCGATCCAGACATTGATGCCGATGATGGTAATGCGGGCCCATGTGGGATCGGTCCAGAAAGGCAGCGGCTGAGAGATCCAGCCCCAGTTCATGAGCATACCATTGATGAGACCATCGGCCGCGAACATCTTGGATACATACAGCAGCGAGATGAACTGCGGAATGGCAATGGTCATGACCAGAATGGTACGCCAAAGCTTTTTGAACTTGATGCCCTTCTTGTTGATCATAATAGCCACCAACATACCAAGGAAGTAGTTGAGAAAGGTGGCAAAGAAGGCCCAGATGAGCGTCCACAGCAATACCTGTTTAAAGGTATGCGAGAACGATGGCGTAGTTACGGTGCGCAGGTCGCTGCAAGAAAGAGAAACCGTCTCGCCGGCCTCGTTGAACAGCTCGATGGCATAGGTGCCATCGCCTTGCTCGGTCAAAGTAAAGTCGGTGGAAGAGGTTTCGGTAAGGGCAGCAGCAGCGGCGGCGGCTTCCGGGTCGCTGGTGGTAACGGTAAGAATGTCGCCGTTTTTCGCGTTAATGGTCAGGGTGGCGCTATCAGCTGTGGAGCCAGTTACCTGAAAACGCACATCCTCCTGCGGGCTAGCCAGCAGCGTGCGGAAGTTTTCGGTACCCACCCATGTAAACAGCTTGCCCGGGGGCTGATGCTGGTTGTCGTAATTGGTAAAGGCAACCAAGATCATAAAGATAATGGGCAAAATCGTAAACAAAGTTACGCCGATGGTGGGCAATGCCAGCAGGGTCTTGTGGAATTGCTCATCCAGCAAAGAGGTAGCATCATCCTTAGCGGACTTAAGCTTTTTGCCGGATTTCAGGATCTTTTCGCTTTCCCTGTTCTGCTTAATGTTGGCATACCAAGTATAGATAAACGCAATAATGAAGAAGATGGTAAGTACGCCGTAGAGCAGAATAAGGAAGGAATTATCACCGTACACCGTCTTGCGGTTTACCTTGGTGGTCTCCACAGTGCCAAGGGTCATCAGCTTGCCCAAATAGGAGGCACCAAAAAACCACATGTACAGGTTAAATACGGTTTGAAACACCAAAAACAGCAAGCCGCGCAGCCATTGCCCGCGGCACAGCGAACCAAAACCCATCACGGTGTAGGACACCTTGGTTTTCCAATCGCCATGGATATAGGTGCGTACCAGATCGGCAAAGAAACGCCCAAAGCCTGTAAACAACCCTACAAACCAGCCAAGAAAGCCTTTCAGCAGCCCCAGCAAACGCCCGGGCAGCGACGCAAAAAACTTTTTCAGGTTGTAGAGGAATTTTTGAGGCTTGCTGAGCTTTAAGTAATCCAGATCGTTCATGTTCTCACCAGCCATTGTTGTTTTGTACTGCCGCCGTACGGGCGCAGGTAGAAAAGGCGGGCTGGAAGCAAACGCTTCCAGCCCGCCGTATGAGCGAAATTACTGAGCGATGTAGGTGCCGGCGGTGGTCTGGAAGGTAGTCAGCACTTCCAAGAGCTGCTCGTCGGTGTAAGCATCGTACTTGTCGGCCAGAATATCGTCGCCCAGAGCGGTAGCCATGGTCCAGTATTCGCCGGGATACTGACCCTGACCAATGCAGTACTGCAGCTGGTCGGCCAGAGCGGCCAGAGCCACGTCAGCCTGAACGGCTTCGGACTTCTGAGCTTCCAAGTTGGAGGGGCCCCACTTTACGGCGTCGTAGCGAGCAAGCTGCACTTCGCCGGAGGAGAGGAACAGAGCCAGAGCGTCGCAAGCAGCCAGCTTAGCTTCGTCTTCCTGAGGCTTAACGCCCAGCATCTTGAAGCCGCCGAAGCCGCCCAGCTGATAGCCGTCCACGGTGGGCAGCTTCACAGCAGCGTAGTTCTCGCCCAGAATGCCCTGCAGAGCAACAGCATCCCAAGTGCCATCTACGATGGCGCCGATGTTGGTGGCGTTGGAGGCAGAGGAGCCGTTAACGAAAGCGGGAGACTGAGCCAGCTTGATCATGGACTTGAGAGCCTTCACGCCGTTTTCGGAGGCGTAGTTGCAATCCATAGCGATCAGGTTGCCTTCGTTGTCGCTGCTATAGGTGAGGGTGCAGCCAGCGCCGAAGAAGAAAGCAGTCTGGTACCAACCAGAGTTGATCTCCATGTAGAAATTCTTGCCAGCGGCTTCGCAGTCGGCCAAGATAGCTTCCAAGCTGGTGGGATCGGTCACAACGGACTTATCGTAGTAGAGGAAGTAGCCGTTGTCGGAGGTGAGGGGGTAAGCCCACATCAGGTCGCCCATGGTGACGGCGGATACGGAACCGGCGTCGTTAGTGGCAGCAACCTGAGCAGCATTCTCTTCGGACAGCTCGATCAGAGCGCCGGCAGAGACCAGACGGTTGAGCTGATCCTGAGCAAAAGCGAAGATGTCGGCACCGGCTTCTACGTCGGTGAGCATCTTGGAGGCAGCGTCGCCTTCGCCAACGGGCTCAATAACGACGGTCATGCCAGCATACTCGGGGTGAGCGGCCTTGAAGGCCTCGATCTGAGCCTGGGTGAATTCGACGGTAGCTTCGGGTACCCACACCTTGATCTCGCCGGTGTAGCCCTCAGCGTTGGCGATGCTGAACATGGACAGAGCCATGATCAGGCACAGAACCATAGCCAAAAACTTCTTCATTAGGATATCCTCCTTTTATTTGTGCATTCGTTTGCACATTTGGCGACAGGAACCCTGTCTCGGTGAAAAGAATATATCACAGATGATACCCATTGTCAATAGAATGGTCAAATTTTTTCCGAATCAGACATGGAAACGGTATAATACAAAGAAAAAACAGTTTTTGAGACGCAAAATGCACCGGGATCTTCGATCGAAAAACCCGGTGCATTTCTCCATTCAATGGCCGCCAAACCATATTTTATGCGAGCGCTTTACAACCGTACAATACGCTCCGGCACCACACCGGTGATCACCGTGCTATGGGCCGCTTCCCCTTGAAGAATGAGCCGGCTTTCGGCCGTGGTAAAGGCCAACCCATGCACCTGATTGCCGGTGCCAGTAATACGCACGTTGCCATCTGCAATGGTATTCATCAACACATTGCCATCGCCTTGGATGCGCACAGAATCGTCGGAGCTGTTCAGGAAGGTATTGCCCGTAAGCCGGTTTTCGTTGCCGATAATGTACATCGCCACTGTTTTTCGCTTGGTGATGGTCTTCTGGTCGTTCTGGGTGCTGCCTTCTTCGAAGAACCAGTGGGTGCCTGGGTCGTCAAACAGGCAGCGATCCACTGCGCAGTTGGAGATATGGTCAAACAGCAGCGCCGCAGGGATGCGCCCGTCTCCATCAACAAAACCGCCGCCGCTGCGCACAAAGATGCAATCGCTGATATCCAGATTATGCAATACCCGCCCTTTCCCCTCGGCGTAGAAGCCGTAGAAGGGGTTATCGGCCAAAACGCAGGAGCGCACATGGGCGTAGAAAGAGGCGCGGGGCGCAAACCAGAAGCCATTGCCGCAGCCGTCTACGTTCAGTTTTTCAAACTTGCAGGCATCGATCTCCGCATTGCCGGAGGCGCAGACCGCATTGGCCAACCCGCAGAAGGAAAGCTTGGTAAAGGCGCACTGGTCGGTGCGCACATGGCTCAAGCACAGGCCGGACATTTTTTCCGGGTGCTGGGCATCGAAATAGGGTCTGGTATCCATACCGGCGATATCGCCCTGTATGCCCAAATTTTTCACCTGTGCACCACTGATGGGGTCAGCATCGCGCCCGAACAGAATGGCAGGGGTCTCTTTGGTGCGCATGCGCAGCTTGGTGCCGTGATCCGTCTCAAAAACGCCGTTGGGATCGGTGTTGCAAGCCCATACCTCGCCGCTCAGGCACAGGGAGGAGGCATCGACCACCACCGGAGCCCCAAGGGGATAGCTATGGTTGGGCAGCGTCAAGCAACCGCCGTGAGCAGCAAGTGCAGCCAATTGTCCCTGTATAACAGGCTGTTGGTCGCCGGCAAGTTCGTAACGGTTTTCCATAAGGTATTCTCCTCTCGTATGGCATAGACTGCGGGCGCATTCCAACCCGTTTGGCTCCTTTGGCAGAGAAAAAGCCTTCCGGCTGCTATGCAAGCGCCGGAGGGCTTATGAACATTATTCTGCCACGCTGGGCACAGTGGTAACGAAATAGATGATATCGCCGATGGCCCGGAAAGTCTTGGGCGCCTGACCGTTGATCTTGGTCTGGTACATCATCATGGACGTGGACTGACCGCCATCCAGATTATAGGCGGTATGGGCGCCCAGATCGTGCATCAACTGCGCCAGCTGCGGCACGCTCAAGCCCACAGAGTTAGGCTGGTCGGGGCCGTCTGCTGCCACCATTACATAGGTGAGCGGCGCGATCTGACCAATGGCCATGCGCTGCTTGAAGGTAAGCTCACGCACGATCTCCAGCACTTCGCCATCCTTCACAAGGGCAGGGCCAAAGGCAAAGGAGTGCATGATGGGCACTTCCAGCTTGGCATACTCTGCTTCCACCATAGGCCGGATGATGTGCAGGTCGCCATTCACATCCACCACAAGACCATCGTCCTCAGGGATCTCGCGGCTGCGCAAAAGCTCTCCATTGCGGTATACGATGCCATAGTTGTGGTAGGTGAACCAGTCGCCGTTGATGGAGGCCACAGAGTGCACCCGCTTGCTCATGGTATCGATGCGCATGGTGGCCTTGTTGGGGTAGGGCTTTGCCAGCTCCGTACGGAACTGATCCGGGTCGGACAATTGCACGAACATAACGGCGCAGGGCGTATCGTACACATGGATCATATAAGCCTGCACATCGATGGAATCGTCGTGGTAGTGCATACCATCGCTGCTAAAACCAGCGGGGTTGGGCAAATAATTGTTGGTAGGGTTCTCGGCAGGAACATAGTCCTCCCGTTGAGGGAAGGTGGCCGGGATCATCTTGGGCAGCAATTCGGCAGGGATCGGCTCGGGAATGTGCTCCTGCTCAGCCAGCGCACCGCAAGCCAGCATGCACACCGCCAGCACAAAAACCAAGGATACCAAAATTTTCGCTTTCATTATGCAACCTCCGTGCAGTTTGATTTATTGCAGATCCGGCGCATCCACAAAACGCAGCCAGCCATAACGCAGCACGCTGCCGCCATGGCCAGATAGCACTGGTACACTTCCAAAAACAGCAGGAAGGGGATGCGGCCCTCGGTGGCAAACTCCAGCAAAAGGCACAAAACCACCATCAGCAAAAACAGAACGATACAAACGGTTTTGGCGATCGAACGCCCCTTGCCGGAGCGAACCAGATAGCAAATGAGCACGAACAGCACCGCAATGGCGCTGAACAATTCCTCGATGCGCACAAACCCCCACCGGAGAAACTCATCCCGGCGCAGACTTTCCAAAACGATCTGAGCGCAGGCATACAAGCCCAACAAAAGCAGTGCCCCATCGCCTGCCCACGTTTTTTTGCGGGTGAAGAGCCACAGCGCAAGCAGCAGCGCGACAAGTGCCTCTGCCATAAAGATCGCCCATGCCCAGCCTTCGTAGTAGACATCATAGGTCATAAAGGGAAAGCGGCAGAAGAACATCTCCTCTTCAAACCAATATTCCCCGTAGCCTTGCCCGGCAAAGCCTTCTGCAATGCGCGCTGCTGCCAGCATAAGCGCAGCACCGGGAGCATAGGCCTCCAAAAGTCCAAGCCGCTGCTTACCGCCGACAGCCAACAAAAGCAGCGCTGCGCCAACGATGCCGCCATAGAACATATACCCGGGCTGCCAGAAAGCAAACAAGTAGCCCAGCGAATGCGTTTCGACCACATACGCTGCATCCATCAGGCAGTGGAACAAATGAGCGAAAAATGCCGTTGCCAGCGGCAGAAGCACCGTTGCTGCCGCAATGCGCCCTGCCTTTACACCCGCCTTTTTGCTGCGCAAAGCGCCGGAAAACAGCCACAGGGCTGCGCCAAAAAGCAGCGCCATCCACACACCAACAGTGTTAACTGTACCAATTGCAAACATATCGTATATTCCTTATCGTATCAATTTGCTCAATAAGCGGGGCATCAGTCCAGCTCCCACTCGCAAATGTAGCTCCACTCCTGGTCTTCCCAGTGCTCGTAGAAGTGAGAGTCGTTCCAAGTGCCGGTGGTGTGCTTATAGAAGTACATGCCGTAGCGCTCATAGGTGGAATAGCTGGGCTCACCGGAATCCCAGTTGGTGTAATCCACGGGTTCGCCGGTCACCCACACCCAAGTTCTGTCGCGTTCTTCATCCATCAGGCCGAAATAAGCGGTCGTAAAGCCGGAATTCCACATGAAGGAATGCACGAACTCGTTTTCCTCAGGGGTATTGAGGGTGGCCATGTGCCCGCCCAGCGCCTCGCAGAAGGCGCGAGCCTGCACCCAGCGGGGCACGCCGCGGTACATACGGTACACATGCTTGGAGCCATCCGGCGCCACAAACACCGGCGACAAGGGCGTGGTCGCATCATCCCGCAGCTGGTCGGCGGTAAAGATCATTTCCGTTACCTCTGCCACCAGCTGTGCTGCGTTGTTGTATTCGCCAAGGCGCAGCAAGATCTCGTTGGATTCCTCCACCCGCCACAGCTTTTTGAGCATCATGGCCTTTTCAAAATCCAGCGCGTTCTGTTCCTCAGCAGAAAGGGGAGCTTCCGGATCGCCACCTGCAGCACGCCATGCATCCTTGGCCGCTGCCAGCTTTGCCTGGCTATCCTTATAGTCGCCATTGATCTCATAGAGCATAACGGCACGGGCATATTCGCCGTTCGCTGCTGCTTCATCTGCTGCTTTGGCGATCTCCTCATGCCCCACCAGCAGCATGGCTTCGTACATACGGTCGGTAGCGTCCATGCAGGGGCCGGCCTCGATGAAGGCATCCCGGGCAGCGGCATAATCGCCCGCTTCCATAAAGGCTACACCCTTATTGTACCATTCCAGCTCCACAGCAGCTTGCTGCTCTGCCAACAGGCTTTCTTCTGCCATCTTGGCGCGTTCGTCGCTATCCCGGTAGCCGTTGAGGGATTCGAACAACTCCTGCGCTGCGGCATATTCGCCGGCATCGTACAACTCGCGTGCCTGCTTGTATTCGATCTCCAGAATACCCATCTCACAATTGTACAGATAGTGCTTGCTGCGCTCATAATCGCCCAGCGTAAGGAAAATATCCCGTGCTTCGTAGTACTGCTCGTTCTGGTACAAGTTTACTGCGGTACGGTAGTCCTCTTTCTTCTGGTGGCGGCGGCTATCTCTGGCCATGGCGGGGCTGTTGGAATAATCGCCCAGCGCATCAAAAGCTTCAGCCGCAGCCAGATATTCCTTGGCTTCGTACAGGGCCATGGCAGCCTGATACTGTTCCTCCAAGGCAGCTTCATCCGCCTCTTGTGCAAAGCAGAAAACGGGCATAAGCAACAGGCAGCAGCACAGCAGCGCCAGAGCGCAGCGGCATTTTTTGAGAATGTTGATACCATCAGACATGGGAACGTCTCCTTACCATTGCTTATTCTTCTTCGCCAAGGATGGTCTCCAGCGGGAAGGTGCCAAGGGTGATCATGCTGGTAACGGTACGGTCATTCTTTTCGTTATAGTGCTGATCAGAATTGATGAGGGAACCCATGAACACCAGTTTAACAGAGTTGCCGCCATCCAGATTGAGGGCCTCGGTGCAGCCCAAGTCGCGCATACGCTCAGCACACCAGATCAGACCTACGCCGTCGGAATTTTTGTGGCGGCCTTCCACCGTCATGACCAGATAGTGATTGGGCTCGATCATACCCAAGGTCTGGCGGGGGTTGATGTATTCAAAGGTCTTATCCAGCACCTGCTGACCCACCTGACCTTCGCTCAGCAAAACAGGGCCGAAGCACCAAGTATCGGTAACACCTTGTGCCAGCAGTTCCTCAGCGCCGATCTCGCCGGCCAGATAGGTTTTCATGCTGCCGTCCGGATAGAGGGCGATCAGGTCGTAGGTGGGCAAAGTCCAATGCGGCTGGGACAGGGTATCATCCGCAAGGATAACGC
The DNA here is from genome assembly GCA_045538465.1 of Candidatus Limiplasma sp. Classification (GTDB taxonomy): domain Bacteria; phylum Bacillota; class Clostridia; order Christensenellales; family Aristaeellaceae; genus Limiplasma. Next base: position 26,524 of record JAZSRK010000146.1, read on the forward strand.
CGTTTTGGATGATGACACCGGGGCGGCGCTTGGCATAGACCCGGAAACCGTAGAAATCGTCGCTGATGGCGAAGATGCTGTTGGTCTGGCGGGCAAAATCGTGGGCGTAGAGAAATTTGCGGCCAAGGTACTTAGGGTCGGGGTTGGCATGCTGGGTAACAAATTTGAGCCCGGGGGCAACCTTGATCTCGCTTTCGTACCAGATCAGGTTACGGTCGCGCTCCACCACATCCTTAAACTGACGGATGTTGATGAACAGCTGCCGGTCGATATAGGTCCACTCGCCCGCTTCCTTATCGATGACCAGATAGTATTCTTCCTCAGAATCCTCCGGCAGGAAGCCTTCGGCGGTCAGTTCAGGGGCATCGCTGCGAAGGGGATACAGAGGGGTAAAGGCAGCGGTATCACCCTCTGCCAAAGAGACGGCACAACAGAGGACCATCACCAGAACAGCTGCCACAAGCAGCATCTTTTTCAACATACAGTGAAGCATATATCAACAATCTCCTCTTTCATTTATGAAATGCCTGATCATTCACCCACGGTGATCCACATCACCGGACGCATGGTGTTGCCGGGCCAGTCCACATCCTGCATACCATATTCGCTGATGCGGCCATCCACACGCATACCGCACATATCCATCTTGCGGGCGCCGGGAGTACGGGTCCACCAGCGGCAGCTGCCCAAGGCATCGCCCAGGGTGCAGCCCTGAGCCTTCACATACTCGGTGGGATACGCCACACGATCGGCACATTCCGGCATAA
>JAZSRK010000130.1:0-52419 GCA_045538465.1 Candidatus Limiplasma sp.
GTTTACGGTCACGGAGGCTGACCATTTCTGCCGCCAAAGTATCCCGGGGGTCATCGGTGGTTTCGGCAGTACCGGAATCATCAACCCGGATATAGCTTTTGGGTTTTTCCTGTTCCTTCAGCTCCAGTTGCCAGGCAGGAACGCCGTTGATGCCGTATGCATCATCCGGCAGTTCGGTGCCGCAATAGATGCAATGGGGCAGGCCAGCGCGGTTCCATTTTTCGCAGGCTGGGCATTTCATCGGGAGGTCAGCTCCTTTCGCGTGTTACAGTTACTCTGCCTGAAGCTCCATATAGCGGTTGAGCAGGGCAGCGATGACCATATCCTCGTCATCTTCCTTGGGATGATCAGCAAGATAAGCGTCGTAAATATACTCAAACGCTTCGTCCTCGTCATACTCATTTTCGCCCGCTTCGTCGTTTTCGTCAAGTACGCCGGTCAGGCGCATAAAGTGGAAATCATAGGTGAGAAAGCTTTCGATGATTTCATCCAGACGCTTTTCCAAAGCACGCAAACCCTTGCGATCCAAGTGCTCCAGCAGCCATGTCTTGTTGGCGGTCAGATCCATATGATGAACTCCTTTCGGTCAAAAAAGAAGAAAAAGTTTTACATGATATGCCAAAGAGCCGTCCGGCATGCGGACGGCTCTGATTGGCAATACGCTTACACGCGCTTGGCTTCCTTGATCTTAGCAGCCTTGCCCTGCAGGTTGCGCAGATAGTACAGCTTAGCACGGCGCACCTTACCCTTGCGAATCACTTCGATGTGATCAACGCGGGGGGAGTGCATGGGGAACGTACGCTCGACGCCGATACCATAGGATACACGGCGGACGGTGAACGTTTCGCGGATGCTGCCGTTGCGCTTGGCGATAACAGTACCTTCATACGCCTGCAGACGCTCGCGGCTTCCTTCAACAACCTTCACGAAAACGCGAACGGTGTCACCGATGCCGAAGTTGGGCAGATCGGTGCGGAGCTGAGCCTTTTCGATGGAACGAATGATCTCACTCATTTCATGGGCCTCCTTCCTTCGTAGACGTTCGTGCCTCGTAATGAGCAGAGGACCGTCCGTTTGTCACAGCGATTATTATAGCATGGGTCAAGGAGTAAATGCAAGCAAATTTCAAAGAAAATGTTAAAAATATTGAAAAAATGTCTCTCAACTGAAATACCAAGAATCAGGTTCGTTTTTGCTGCCTCTTTTCGTGCCAGTAAAACTTATGTATAATATACCTTGAAGCAAGAGGGCAACATAAGCCCCTGTTTAACGACTCAAAGGAGAACAGTATGAACATAAAAGTAAAGTATCATGTAACGGATCTGCCACAGCTCTGCGCCATCGACGGCAAGTCCGACTGGATCGATCTTCGAGCAGCAGAGCGCGTTGAAATGAAGGCAGGGGAATTCAAAATCATATCGCTGGGCATCAGCATGCAGTTGCCAGAGGGGTATGAGGCCCATATTGCCCCCAGAAGTTCCACATTTCTCAAATTTGGTGTTATCCAAACCAATTCAGTTGGGGTGGTGGATAATACTTACTGTGGCGATAACGACATTTGGGGCATGCCTGCGCTTGCCATGCGGGATACTGTTATTGAAAAAGGCGACCGCATCTGTCAGTTTCGTTTGATGAAAAAGATGGAGCCAATCACCTTTACACCAGTGGAACATCTTTCAGGAGAAGACCGTGGGGGCTTCGGCTCCACAGGCACCAACTGATGTTTCGTATTTCCATAAGAAGCAACCATTGCAAAACCGATAAAAACTGATATAATAGTAATGAAAATACTCAGGAAGGAAGGCCTGATTCCAATGAAAAAGATTTTGGTCGAAACCTCTGCCCGTCACGTACATGTATCCCAGAAAGATCTGGAGACCCTCTTCGGTGCTGGCTATGAGCTGACTGTTAAGAAGATGCTCTCTCAGCCCGGTCAGTATGCTTGCGCTGAGCGTGTTGATGTGGTTGGCCCCAAGAAGACCCTCACCGGCGTTAGCATTCTGGGCCCCGTCCGTCCCGCCACTCAGGTTGAGATCTCTCTCACCGATGCTCGTTCCATCGGCGTTCATTCTCCCATCCGTGAAAGCGGCGATGTGGCTGGTTCCGGCGCTTGCAAGCTGGTTGGCCCCTGCGGCGAAGTAGAGCTGGAGTGCGGTGTGATCGCTGCCAAGCGTCACATCCATATGACCTGCGCCGATGCTCAGGAATTCGACCTGAAGGATAAGGACGTTGTTAGCGTGAAGGTGGAGACCGAAGGCCGTGCTCTCACCTTTGGCGATGTGATCGTTCGCGTCAGCGATAGCTATGCTTTGGCTATGCATATCGACACCGACGAATCCAATGCTGCTTGCGCCGGCCCCGGCACCATGGGCGAGATCATCAAGTAAAAGCATCTGCTTGCAACGCATACGGTACAAAAGCCGTATGCGTTGTTCTTTATTATACCAAGCAAAATAGTAAGGGCATAATGCAGCGCAACAAGGAGCAAACTATGGATATGCTGAAACGATTATTGTTTGTGGTAAATCGGCACGCAGGGAAAAATCGTATTGTTGGCAACATGACAAACCTGTTGGAAGCTTTTTCGCAGAAAGGATTCCTTCCGACCGTTCACGTCACCCGCTGTCAGGGGGACGGAACGGAGATCGTTCGTCAATTGGGCGGCGATTACCCGCTGGTTATTTGTTCGGGCGGCGATGGGACCCTTAGCGAAGTGATAGCAGGTGTGATGGAGTTTGAGCCAGCTGATAGGCCGATCGTTGGGTATATCCCCGCTGGTTCAACAAATGATTATGCTGCAACCGTTGGTTTGCCAAACGATATGCTCCGCTGCGCCGAGATCATAACCGAAGGTCATATTCTTTCGATGGATGTAGGTAATTTTAATGGTAAGCGCGCTTTTGTGTATGTTGCCGCATTTGGTACCTTCACAGAGGCCTCTTATGCTACGCCCCAGCGCGATAAAAACTTGCTGGGTTACAATGCCTATATTCTCCATGGATTAAAGGAACTTGCCAATCTGCGCTTCTATGAAATGGATGCGATCGTAGATGGCAAGCAATACAGCGGGCGTTTTCTGTTTGGCATGGTTTCCAATGCCAATAGCGTTGGCGGGTTGCATCATCTATCAGGCACAGAAGCGATCGTGGATGACGGTCTGTTTGAGTTTATGCTAGTCCGTGCGCCGGAAACAGCAGCTGAATGGCCTCAGCTTTTATCAGAAGTGCTGTCAAAGAAAAACGACGGCCGGTATGTGATCACCGGCCGCGCCAAGAGTATCGAATTTGTTTGCAAAGAAAGTATTGATTGGGTTTTGGATGGAGAATATGGGGGAAAGCATCAAAGGGCAACGGTCGAGGTTTTGCACAGAGCAGTTCAGTTGGTTGCCCCCTCAGCTGTGGAGGTGTAAGCAAACATTATACCGGCGGATTGATCTGCTGGATGTCGTTGCACAGAATCGTGGAGGCAATACCACGGTATTCGGTCACCAGCATATCGTCCAACTCGGCAGAGGTCAACTGCAATCCCTGTGTTGACAGAATGGCGGCCAGACCGTAGGTGAAGATCCACATATGCTGGTAAATAATTTTCGCTTGCTCTAATGTAAAGTTCTTGTCTTTCATTAAAGAGTCGATCACCATGTCTTGGCAGCTAAATGTGCTTACAAAACTGGGTTTGTCCTTGTAATTGCGAAGGAATAGCAGGTTGAAAAGATTCGGCTCGTTCATGGCAAAGAGCAGATAAGCCTTCCCCAATGATTGATAGGCAGAAGAACAGCAATTTTTGTTTTCTTCGATAAACTCCGAAAACAGTTTGGCGGCCTTTTTGGTAATGCAGGTCTTTAATTGCTCCATGTTTTCGAACACACGAAAAATAGGCTGCGTAGAACAACCGATCTCATTGGCCACTGAGCGGGCATTGATCATGTCAAGACCGTGTTTGCGAGCAAGCTCATATGCGGCGTTTATAATATCGTCTCGTTGAAAACGAACTTTCGGTGGCATATCATCACTCCCGACATAAAGAAAGTCTATGCGCTCATTCTACAAGATATTTTTCGTTTGTCAAGACGATTGTATTTTATGCAATGTATATATGATGTTTTAGCAAAATGCTTTATGTAAATGTGTGCTTATTATTGATAAGTGATGATGAAAAAGGCTTCCGGCGAACCGGAAGCCTTGATATTCTGTGGAGAAAATTACTTCTGCACTTCTTCGATGGCAACAGCCACGGCGACGGTAGCGCCAACCATGGGGTTGTTGCCCATGCCGATGAGACCCATCATTTCAACGTGGGCGGGCACAGAGGAAGAACCGGCGAACTGAGCGTCGGAGTGCATACGACCCATGGTATCGGTCATGCCGTAGCTGGCGGGGCCGGCAGCCATGTTGTCGGGGTGCAGGGTACGGCCAGTGCCGCCGCCAGAAGCCACGGAGAAGTACTTCTTGCCGTTCTCGATGGCCCACTTCTTGTAGGTGCCGGCAACGGGATGCTGGAAGCGGGTGGGGTTGGTGGAGTTACCGGTGATGGAAACGTCCACGTTCTCCATGCGCATGATGGCAACGCCTTCGGTAACATCGTCAGCGCCGTAGCAGCGAACCTTGGACTTTTCGCCGTCGGAGTAAGCGGTCTCGTTAACGACCTTCACTTCGCCAGTGTAGTAATCCATCTTGGTCTGCACATAGGTGAAACCATTGATGCGGCTGATGATGTAAGCAGCACCCTTGCCAAGGCCGTTCAGGATAACACGCAGGGGCTCTTTACGAACCTTGTTGGCAGTGCGGGCGATACCGATAGCGCCTTCGGCAGCGGCAAAGCTCTCGTGGCCAGCCAGGAAAGCGAAGCACTTGGTTTCGTCACGCAGCAGCATGGCGGCCAGATTGCCGTGGCCCAGACCAACAGCGCGCTGGTCGGCAACGGAACCGGGAATGCAGAAAGCCTGCAGACCAACACCGATAGCCTCGGCAGCGTCAGCGGCGTTCTTGCAGCCCTTCTTGAAAGCGATGGCAGCGCCCAGGGTGTAAGCCCAAACGGCGTTTTCGAAAGCGATGGGCTGGGTGCCGCGAACGATAGTGTCCACGTCCACGCCCTGATCCTTCACGTACTGCGCCATCTGATCCAGATCGGCGAAACCGTACTCCTTGAGGACGCCTTCGATTTTGTTAATTCTTCTATCGTATCCTTCAAAAGTAGCCATTTCTACTCACCTCTTATCAAATTCAGATCACTGATGACGCGGGTCGATGAACTCCACAGCCTCGTTGAAGCGGCCGTAGGAGCCAATGTTCTTTTCGTAAGCTTCCTTGGGATCCATGCCCTTCTTGATGGCATCCATCATCTTGCCCAGATGCACGAACTGGTAGCCGATGACTTCGTGATCCTTATCCAGACCCAGCTTCAGCACGTAGCCTTCAGCCATTTCCAGATAGCGAACGCCCTTCTTCAGGGTGCCGTACATGGTACCGATCTGGCTGCGCAGACCCTTACCCAAGTCTTCCAGACCAGCGCCGATGCTCAGACCGTCTTCGGAGAAGGCGCTCTGGGTGCGGCCATAGACGATCTGCAGGAACAGCTCGCGCATAGCGGTGTTGATAGCATCGCAAACAAGGTCGGTGTTCAGGGCTTCCAAGATGGTCTTGCCGGGCAAGATCTCAGCAGCCATAGCGGCGGAGTGGGTCATACCGGAGCAGCCCAGGGTTTCCACCAGTGCTTCCTGAATGATACCTTCCTTAACGTTGAGGCTCAGCTTGCAGGCACCCTGCTGGGGAGCGCACCAGCCTACACCGTGAGTGAAACCGCTGATATCCTTGATCTCGCGGCTCTGAACCCACTTGCCCTCTTCAGGGATGGGAGCGGGGCCATGGTTGGGGCCCTTCTTCACGCATACCATTTCTTCGATTTCTCTGGAATATTGCATCGATCGTATCCTCCTTGCCAACATAGTTGTGATGTGGGCACATACAACTGTAGTATAGCACACTTTTGCTCTTGTAAAAAGCATTTTTCACCATGTTGCGAAAATTTTGTTGAATTTTTGTCAAACATGGGCGATATGGGAAATAAAAAGAAAGTTTTGAATAAGCTTTTGGCGAGTGTGGCTTTGTTGCGATTGAACAAACCCATTGCCTGTGGTATACTGCAAGCGTACATTTGGTTACGACTGCGAAAGGAACAACGCTATGCAGAACCTGAAAGAACGAATTCTAGCCTACACCCCCACAAACGAGCAGGAAGCAGTCGATCAGCAACTCATCCTCGCTTTTATGGATCGCAACCCGGACTGCCTTGACCGTACCAATCTGGCAGCACATTTCAGCGCCTCCGGCTGGATCGTGAACAAAGCTCGGGATAAGGTTTTGCTTTGCTATCATAAGGTGTATGATTCCTGGAGCTGGACAGGTGGACATGCAGATGGTGATAGCGATCTGGAGGCAGTTGCCCTGCGGGAAGCCAACGAGGAAACAGGCGTGCATGCAGTATCCGTCTTTCCGGGTGAGATTTTTTCGCTGGAGACCCTGTATGTAATGGGGCATGAGAAGCGGGGAGCATACGTTCCCTGCCATTTGCATCTCAATCTTACCTACTTATTGGAGGCAGATGAAACGGAAACGCTTGTAGTCAACCAGCAAGAAAACGCAGGTGTACGTTGGTTTTCCATCGAGGATGCACTGCGAAAGCCCACAGAACCGTGGATGGTAGACCGAATTTATGCCAAACTGATCCAGCGAGTGAAAATGATAACGAATAAAGGAGATTTTTTGCGATGAGCCGATTGGGAGATTTGCTGCGTACAGAGCGTCTGGCACGAAAGATGACATTGAAGCAGGTAGCCAAGCTAGGCGGTGTAAGCGAAGGGTATTTAAAGGATGTAGAAGAAGGAAAGAAGATCATTGCAGACGATCAGGCACGCCGCATCCTGAAAAAGATGGGCTTGAAGGAACAAACGGAAGCAGGCTTTTCCTTGGATGACATCGCTGCTACCGTCGATCTGCAAACCACGGTGACCACCACGCCCAAGGCGGTACCCAAGAAAGAACGCCATCTGGACAGCGAGACCGTCTACAGCTCTGCCGATGAAAAGCAAGTGACCGGCGGCGTATGGCTGGAGGCACTTTCCAGCGTGCTCAAGCGGGTACCTGTTTACAATGCGGTTATGAAGGAAGTGGATCATCGCCTGCTGCCCATTATGGATGGCCGCATTGAAGGCGCTGCACCCGATAAAGTGTTCTATTTCCGTGCGCCTGACGACAGCATGCGCGGCTTCCGTATCGTTCGGGATGATACTTGCTTGGTGGTGCCCGCTGCTAGCCCCATCGATGGCGCGGTCATGCTGGTGGATCAGAAGGGACACAAGAGCCTGCGCAAGGTAAAGAAGCTGGATGGAGTTACCATACTCTTGCAGAACTACGATCGGGAATACAACGCGGAGACCTGCGCTGTGCCGGATGTGAATTTCCTTGGCAGGGTCGTTCGGGTGGAGTTTGATCTATAAATGAATGAGTTTTCATCAAGCGGACTGCGTTTTTGCAGGCCGCTTATGTTTTTCAAAACAGCTACATGTTTCATGAAAAGTTAAGAAATTATAGCAGTAACATTTCGACAAGGTCTTGTCAAATTCGAACAAATTCTATATCATAAACAAGGTTCCCAATAGACGTGAGGAGATTGAGCATGGAAACGATTTTGATGATAATCCGTCTTCTGGGCGGTCTGGCAATGTTCCTTTACGGTATGGAGATCATGTCGGATGGTTTGAAACTTGGTTCTGGCGAAGCGCTCAAAAAATTCTTGGGTAAGCTGACCCAGAATGCTTTGATGGGCGTTGTTACCGGTACGCTGGTCACCGCCATCATTCAAAGCTCTACTGCCACCATCGTGCTTACGGTCGGCTTGATCGGCGCTGGTATCCTCAACATGCGTCAGGCGGTCAGCATTGTGCTGGGTGCCAATATCGGTACCACCATTACTGCGCAGATCATTCGTCTGATGGATATCGAGACCAGCGGTAATTCCATTCTGGTTTTCTTTAAGCCGGATACGCTGGCCCCTATTGCATTGGTCATCGGCATTATTCTGATCATGTTTATCAAGCGCGATAATACCAAGCATACCGGTATGATCGCCATGGGTTTCGGTGTGCTCTTCTCCGGCCTGTTGTCCATGACATCTGCCGTGGATCCGCTGGCTGAATCCGAAGCCTTTGCTAATGCGCTGTCTTATTTCTCCACCATGCCTTTGCTGGGCATTCTGACTGGTTTGGTGCTTACGGTCATCGTGCAGTCTTCCTCGGCTATGGTGGGTATTTTGCAGGCTCTTTCTTCCACCGGCGCAATGACCTTTAATCTGGTCTATCCCGTCATTATGGGCATCAACTTGGGTACTTGCGTTACAACGGCAATGGTTTGTTCCATTGGTACCGGCAAGGATGCCAAGCGTACCGGTATCGTACACATTGTATTTAATACAGTCGGCACCATTTTGTTTATGCTGGTCATGACCATTATGCAAAAAGCAGGCGCTTTGCCAGAGTTGTGGGATAGCATTGTAAACAGCGGTGTGATCGCTAATTTCCAAACCCTGTTCAACCTGCTTACCGCCGTGGTTCTGCTGCCCTTTACTGGTCTTTTGATGAAGTTGGCTTGCGCCATCATCAAGGATGACCCTGTAAAGGAAAACAAGTATCCCGAATTGGATGGCTTGGACAAGAAATTGCTCATTTCTCCCGCTTTGGCTTTGTCCGAAGCTGGCCACTGCGTAGCGGTTATGGCGAAGGCTGCCAAGGAAAACGTGGAATTGGCGCTGAACCAGTTTAAAGCGTATGATCAGCTGGTTTCTGACGAGATCAACGCTACTGAAGAACAGCTGGATAACTTTGCCGACCGGGCCGATAATTATCTTATTGAGCTTTCCCATTCCATTGATAATGCACGGGACAAGCATATGCTCAATACGCTCATGCAGTGCATCCCCAATATCGAGCGTGTAGGCGACTATGCCACAAACTTTGATGAGATGGCAAAGAACCTCTCTGATAATAAGCTGAACTTCTCTGAAAGCGCACAGCAGGAATTGGATATTCTGGCCGATGCCATTCAGGAAATTTTGCGTCTCACCGTGGATTCTCTCATCCACGACAGCGATGCTACCGCCTGCCGCATCGAACCGTTGGAAGAGGTCGTGGACGATATGGTGCTTCTGCTGAAGGATCGTCACACTGCTCGCCTTTGCGAAGGTACTTGCTCCATCAGCGCTGGTTTGGTATTTATGGAGACCCTTACTTATCTGGAGCGTGCCGCTGACCAATGTTCTTCCATCGCAATGCTGATCTTGGCTAAGAATAACGCTGCTATCCTTAATAATCACCATCAGTATTTGCAGATGCTGCATACTTCCGGCGACCAAAGCTATTTGGCCGAGCAGGAAAACCGCCGCCAGCAGTACCTTGTTCCTTTGGAAAAGCTGGGCATGTAAAAAACGAAACAACAAAAAGCACGTTCTTCCGATCGTTTGCGGGAGAACGTGCTTTTTCTATGCAATGTGTATTATGGCTCAACGTGTTGGCATTCGAAATCGATACGAGTTCCACCGGGTGCGTTGACCACTTTCATTACGGTAACGGTATTGCCTTTTTCAAACCGAAGGCTGATCCGGCTGCCGTCGTTTGAGAAGCTTTGTGCTTCGCAAGAGTAGCCTTCTTCCATAAGTGCTTTGGTCAAAGCGTTCCATACCATTTCCAGCTCCGGCAGAACGCCGCTGTCAACGGTAATAGAGCCTTTTACAGTGTTAGGTTTGAGGCTGCCAAGCGTCAGGCGGTAGCTTAATGGATAGTCATTAAGGTAATGAAGTTCGCCATAAAGAGGCTGTGTTTCCCTGCAAGTCTGCGGATCGTTTGCAAGGTCGTTCCAACTAAAGGTTAAAAAGGGTGCAATGGGGGAGGGTTGCACAGGTTCCGCAGTGCAGAGGGCATTTGCTTGTAACACAAAGCAAAGGAATAAAGCAAACAGCAAAGAAAGAAAACGCTTCATCGTCCATTCGTCCTTTCGCTGTGCCTTTTGCATCAAAAACAGCATGCACAGCCATAAGTGATCTCATGTGGCTATGGTAGCATATAGAAGGCGCATTTGCAATAAGCATATAGAAGGCGCATTTGCAATAAACAGTTGACGCGTACATTACAGCAGCTTATAATAGATATTGACAAATGAATAGCCGGTGTATCTGCGCAGCGATGCGCGGCGCTTCTCCCAGTGAAAAGCGTCAGAGAATACGGATGAAAGTTCCGAGCTATCCCAGTAACCGTGAAGCAGACCAAAGCGTGATGAAGCCACTGCCGCAAGGTGGGAAGGTACGCAAGTAGGATGAAGCAAAGCCGGGAGAACTGTTTACACTGTGAAATCGATCATTCCCCTGGGGGTGGGTATTGCTATTTTACCAACGGCATCTCGCCGAGGGTTAATTTAGTGTTCCTCAGGGAGGAACATTTTTTGTTTCTCCCGCTGTTTCATTTGATCAAATAGTAAGGGGGACGACTGAATGTTCCAAAAACTGATTTCTCTGCTGCTGTGTGTGCTCTTGCTATTGAGTACCACCAGTGTAATGGCTGAAGATACCGTCATTACGCTGACCGACATGTATGGCCGCCAGATCGTACTGGCAGAGCCTGCTACCCGTATCGTGGCACTTACTGCGGCCGATTGCGAGATCCTCTGCGCGCTTGGGTGCGAGGAGGCATTGGTTGGTCGAGGTGCTTACTGCGACTATCCAGAGAGCATTCTGGGGGTAACGGTGGTGGCCTCCGGTGCAGAGACCAACGTTGAAGAGATTCTTGCACTGGAGCCGCAGGTGGTGCTCATGGGCGATATGTCGCAGAGCAAGGAACAGGTGGATATATTGGAACAGAACGGCGTAAAGGTGGCTGTGAGCAACGCCAACGATATCGCCGGTACTTACACCGCCATCCGTATGATCGGTAAGATCACGGGTAAGGAAGCGGAAGCAGAAGCCCTGATCGCTGATATGCAGTCCACCTTTGATGAAATTGCGGCGAAAAGCAGTGCATCCGGCAAAACCGTCTATTTCGAGGTGACGCCTTTGCAGTGGGGGCTGTGGACGGCTGGCAACAATACCTTTATGAATGAGTTGGCTTCCATCTGCGGTCTTACGAACGCATTTCAAGATGTAGATGGTTGGGCTGCCATCAATGAGGAACAGGTGCTGGCCCGGGATCCGGATTACATCGTATCCATCGCCGGGCTGGGCGAAGCAGCCGTTGAAGAGATCGTGAACCGTCCCGGTTGGGGCGAATTGAATGCGGTCGTCAATGGTCAGGTTTTCGATCTTGATGCAAATGCGATCGCCCGTCCGGGCCCCCGCCTGAAAGATGCGGCCATTGAACTGTTTAACTATCTTAACGCTGTTCCCGAGGAAGAACCCGGTGCATGACCAGACCCCAGCCAAGGAGAATATGCAGTGTTCTCCTTGGCTGATTGTCTGGTATCACGTTGCTTAGAGGAAAATATGAAAACAAATCGTCAACGCTTTTCTTTTGCTGCTTACATTGGTTTTGCGTCGGTGCTTCTGGCGGTCATGCTGCTATGTGTGTGTATTGGCAGCGTTTCTATACCGTTGAGCGATACGGCTACAGTGGTCTGGAATACCATTTTTGGTTTGGAGATCCCAGCGGGAATGTCGAAAAACATCATCCTCAATGTTCGTTTGCCAAGAGTGATCAATGTGGCGCTTTGCGGGGCTGCGCTTGCTTTATGCGGCGCTTCCATGCAGGGACTTATGCGAAATCCGCTGGCCGATGGGTCTACCTTGGGCGTATCCGCTGGCGCATCCCTTGGGGCAGTGCTCGCATTGGTACTTGGGTTCAATATACCCGGCATCAGCTTTGGCGGACCCATGGTATTGGCAATGGTTTTTGCCTTTCTTTCTCTGTGCTTTATTCTTTCCTTGGCCTACTTGCTGGATCGTTCCTTGGCGACCAACAGCATCATCCTCATCGGCGTGATTTTTTCGATGTTTGCTTCCAGTGTGATGTCGCTGATCATTTCCTTTGCCGATGATCAGCTACGCTCCATTACTTTCTGGACCATGGGTTCTCTGGCGGGCACCGGCTACGACCATGCCCTGATCCTTTTGGTATCGCTAATGGTTTGCGGGGGCATTTTGCTTGGTTGCGCCAAGGAAATGAACGCTTTTGCCATCGGTGAAGACAACGCCCGCCATATTGGCGTAAATGTGAAAAGAGTAAAATTGGTCGTACTGATAACCGTTTCTATCCTGATTGGTGTTTGTGTATCCATTAGCGGTACCATTGGCTTTGTTGGGCTTGTGGTGCCGCATATGGCAAGAATGATCGCAGGGCCTAATCACAAACGCTTATTGCCAGCTTCGCTATTTTCAGGTGCGGTGTTTCTCCTGCTGGCCGATCTGCTGGCGCGCACACTGTTAAGCCCAGTAGAACTGAACATTGGTGTGGTCACATCGCTGGTTGGCGCGGTGGTCTTCGTGGCGATCTTCTACCGCACAAGGAGGGCACGGTGATGGAATTATTAAAGGTGCAGGATGTATCTGTTCGTTATGGTCAACATACAGTCGTGGATCGTTTGTCCTTTTCGTTATACGATGGTCAATGGCTGATGCTGGTAGGCCCTAATGGTGCAGGAAAATCCACCATGATCGAAGCGATCTCGCAAGGTGTACCGTATTCGGGCGATATTCTGCTGGAAGGGAAGAATATCCGCAAATACCGTGCCAATCATCTGGCGCAAAAAATTGGCATACTTGCGCAGAAAAATACAGTGGGCTATGCCTACACAGTGGACGAAGTGGTCGGTATGGGTCGGTATGCTTATACCGCTGGTTTTTTGAACCATCGGGATGATGAAGGCAAAAATATGGTGACGAAAGCACTGGATGCGACAGGGCTTTCTGCTTTGCGCAATACAAGCGTGCTCAACCTGTCCGGGGGTGAAGTACAGCGTACATTTTTGGCACAGGTTTTTGCACAAGATCCGCAGATCTTGATTTTAGATGAACCGGCTAACCATTTGGATCTGGTCTATCAGAAACACATTTTTTCATTGATAGGGGAGTGGCTAAAGCAACCGGGACGTGCTGTTATCTCAGTGGTTCACGATCTGAGCCTTGCCAGACGCTACGGTACCCATGCCGTTCTTTTACGAGATGGTCAAAGCGTAGCACAGGGTCCTCTCCAACAAGTGCTTACGCCACAAAACCTGCAAAGTGTTTATTATATGGATGTATATGCGTGGATGCGGGAAGCGTTGGAACAGTGGCAATAACAGCGGCTGTCTACCCAAACCCATTTTCATCGCATAAAAAAAAGCCTTGGAAACATTGTTTCACAAGGCTTTTTTGGTGCCGAAGGTGGGACTTGAACCCACACGGTATCGCTACCAACGGATTTTGAGTCCGTCACGTCTGCCATTCCATCACTTCGGCGGAACATTATCATTATAGCATGTGTTGGGGCATTGTGCAAGCATTATTTTTAAGATACCTTCGATAAGTGAAAAAAGTGAAAAATCGTTGAAAAATTACATTTTGCTTGACATTTATCACGCCGTGCAGGATAATATAAGTAACTTTAATCGAATAAACATGCCGTTGCACAGAATAGAGTGTTAACGCAGCACAAAAGAAAGAGGACTGGTTTTTATGGGCAAAAAGCAGAAGGGAATAAAGCGAACCAGCCTTTTCAGCCGTATTATCCTCCCGTTCATTACGCTGGTCATAGTCATCGGTGGTCTATTATTCGGTTTGTTGGCAGCATTCGGCACTTTTCAAAAAATACACGAAGACGAGCTGTATATGCTGTCCGAGGTTACGCTGCACCAGGCAACGGGTGTTGTTTCTGGCGTAAACCAGCAATATGTAGTGAATACCTTGATAGAAGATACACAAAATAGTATTGCACGATGGCTCGTTTTGCAGAAGCATACTTTTGCAGATGTGCGCAACGACCCGAAGCTGTGCGAAAAGCTTTTGGCAGAGATCGCTCCGAATGTAAAAAATCACCTGAATCGCAACCATTTGTCCGGTATGTTTATTGTGCTGGATGTAAGCCAGACCGATGAGAACGATCAACCTATCTATCCCGGTATCTATTTGCGAGAAAAACATATAGAAGAGCTAAATGAGAAGGGCTATTTGCTGATCCGTGGTCCTCTGTCCCTAAACCGCGCCATGCAAACGAATCATTCCGTAAACTGGCAGGAGGGTTTTTCTGCACAAGAGACGAATGAAAGAACAGCATTTTTCCGCATTCCCATGAGCACTTATCTTAACAGAGAGACAACGGATATTTCTGTAAAAGATTTAGGTTATTGGAGCAAACGCTTCACGCTTTGCGATAACGACCGGCAGGAGATCATTACCTACAGCCAGCCCATTGTATCGGATAAGGGTGAGCTGATCGGTGTTGCGGGTTTGGAGATCAACAATGATTATTTGCAGGATCTGCTGATGGTCGCCAAAGAAGGTAAGTCGAACAATAACAGCTTTATTCTCGCTATCACAGAAGATAAAGGCGCTACCTATACGATCATTGCTGCGAATGGGGCGGTGAACGAAAGCTCCTTGTGCGATAACGATGTACTCATTCCGACCAAAGAAGAAAACCGAAACGGGCGCAGCTATATTGTTTTGCATGATGAAGAGACCAAAAACGAGTATTACGCTGCTGTACAACCCCTCGATCTTTACGGTGATGCCAGTCCGTTTAGAGAACAGCAATGGGTACTATTGGGCGTTTTGGATGCGAAAACGCTGTTTTCCACCGAAACCGATTTTCGTTGGGCTGTTGCGCTGGCTATGTTTGTAAGCTTGATCCTTGGTTTGTTGCTGGCCTACTTTGTATCCAAGCATATTGCCGGTCCCATTGAAGGGTTGATGAACCGCATCAGCAAACAAAAGGGGCATACATTGCTTGAATATGAAGCTACTGGTATCACAGAAGTAGACGAACTTTCCCAGACCATTTGCAGACTGAACCGTGCTGTTGCAGAGGAAGCTTCCAAGATCAGCAAGATCATTACATTGTCTAATTTGCCCATCGGTGCATTTGAAAGAAAGCACGATGATGAGCTGGTCTATTGTTCTGATGGGTTCTATCTGCTTTTGAACTGCCGCGAATTGTTTGAAGAAAGCAATCGAATGCCGCTTGAGAAATTCAACGACCTGCTAACAGAAAGGATCGGCAACACCCCTGTAGAAGGCGACGATGTATTTCTGTTGCAGAATTCAAGCCCGCCTTGTTATTTGCGGCTCAGAATATTGCACGACCAGCAGGGTATTATTGGCACATTGATGGATGTAACAGAGGAGATCGAGAAACGAAAGCGCATAGAACGCGAACGTGATTACGACTTGCTCACCAATCGCTTTAACAGGCGTGCTTTTGAGCGCAATGCACAGGAATTGTTCGATCGCACACCAGATCGCCTCAAGCCGGTTTCGGCCATGCTGATGATGGATATGGATAATCTAAAATCCATCAACGATACCTATGGTCACGACAGCGGCGATACCTATATCCGCTCCTTTGCAGATGCGCTGGATGTCTTTGCAGATGAACAGTGTATTATCGGCCGCCGATCTGGCGACGAATTCTATATTCTGTTCTATGGCTATGCCACCAAAGAAGAATTGATGCAGGTCATTCGGCGGGGTTGGCAAGCGATCATGACAAAGAAGTGCGAGATCAGCGATAACGCCAGCGTTCCATTAGGGGTCTCCGGCGGTGTTGCGCTGTACCCGGAGCATTCCACTTTGTTCCCGCAACTTATGCACTATGCAGATTTTGCCATGTACTGCGTTAAGAATGGCGTAAAAGGAACCTTGATGGAATTTACAAAGGAAGCCTACGAGAAATCCGGTTACCTGATGAATGGTATTCAGGCCTTGAACCGTTTGTTGGAACAACGATTGGTGCGATATGCCTTCCAACCTATTGTGCGGGCAAAGGATGCCACCATTCTGGGTTATGAGCTGCTAATGCGCCCCACCGTGCAAGAATTGCCCACTCCGGAGTATGTGCTCAGGCTGGCGAGCCAGCAAGGCAAATTGCAGCAGGTTGAGGTAATGACATGGCAAAAGGCGTTAGAAACAGCCGACGATATGCGCAAACAGCAGAAATTGCCCGAAAATGCCAAGCTGTTTATCAATTCCATTGCCAGCCATTGTTTATCGCCCGTAGACGAACGTTGGGTCGAGGAGCGATATGCGCATCTGCTGCCCAATGTTGTTATGGAGATCACCGAACGCGAATCTCGATCCGATCAGGATACCAATACCAAGGTCGAGTATATGCGCCGCTTCAGCGCACGTGTAGCCATCGACGACTTTGGCTCTGGCTACAATAACGAGCATTCGCTGTTATCCATTGATGCCGATTATGTAAAGCTGGATATGTCCTTTGTGCGCAATGTGCATTTGGATAGCCGCAAACGCAATTGGCTGCAAACCTTGCTTAGCTATACCCGAAAGAGTGGCATCCGTGTTATTGCCGAGGGTGTAGAAACGTTAGAGGAGCTTGAAGTACTGTGTGCCCTTGGGGTAGACTACTACCAAGGCTACTATATTGCAAGGCCTGACTATCTGCCGCCTGTGCCCAGCGCAGAAGTAACGGAGAGTATTTGCAAAGCCTATCAGGAGCATCGTGCCAAAAAGAATTGATAGGGGAGAATACCCCTGAAATAGTGGTGATAGCCCAAAGAGGATCGATTGCAAGAAAAACGATCCTCTTTGGGCGTGCTGGTAGGCTAAATTGCAGACATAAAAACAGAGCCTGCAGGGAAGTGTTTCCTTGCAGGCTCTCAGACGGCCGAAAAACCACGGGTGGTGTCGGAGGGTCGCAACCCTCTGACTGTGATCCGAAACCAGCGACATGTGCGGTGGTTTCGGAACCCTTGCAAAGCAAGGGATTCCTATCGCCGTTTGCCGCCCGGCGAGCCGTAGGCGAGTAGGCAAACGGTGCAAGCCTCGTCGAAAAAGTCGCCGCAGGCGAGTTTTTTGACGAACTGAGAGCCTGCAGGGAAGTGTTTCCTTGCAGGCTCTGTGTGTGGAGATCTTTTATCAGCCGATCATGTAATGGATCAGCTTACCAGTAGCATCTACAGCTGCTTCAGGGGCAACGGGTGGATCGCTCCATTGGAAGGTGACCAGACCAACAATGTAGATGATAATGATGGCAGCAGGAACGATAATGCAGAAGATGGGCTTCATCCAGTTCTTTACCTTCATACCCTTGCCGGTATTGGCTTCTGCTACGAAGTTATCCCAACCCCAGCCCCAGCGCTTGCTGCAGCAGAAGATGGCGAAGATAAGGGAACCGATGGGCAGCAGATTGTAGGAAACGATGAAATCCCACAGATCCAAGAAGGCAGAACCGCTGGCAAAGGGCTGGAAGGTGATGAGACTATAGCCCAGCGCAGTGGTGGTGGAAGTGATGAACAGACCGATGGCACAAATGATGCAGCCCTTGGGACGGCTCCAACCAGTCAATTCGCGCACACAGGCCAGAATGTTTTCGAACACAGCCAGCACGGTAGACATGGCAGCAAATACCATAAACAGGAAGAAGACAGTACCCCAGATGCGGCCGCCGTTCATGTTGCGGAATACGGTAGCCATGGTGTTAAACAGCAGACCGGGGCCAGCGCCAACTTCCAGATCGTAGGTAAAGCAAGCGGGGAAGATGATCAGACCGGCAGTGATGGCGACCAGAGAGTCCAGAATAATAACATTGACGGACTCGCTCATCAGCGAACGTTCCTTGTTGATGTAGCTGCCGAAGATGGCCATGGAACCGATACCAAGGCTCAGCGTGAAGAATGCTTGGTTCATGGCGCTCACGACAACATTAGGGGTGATTTTCGAAAAATCGGGCACCAGATAGAAGGCCAGACCTTCCTTGGCGCCTTCCATGGTAATGCTGTTAACAGCCAAAACCAACATAAGCAGCAGCAGCGCGACCATCATGTACTTGGTTACACGCTCAAGTCCGCCTTGCAGCTTAAAGCTGAGCACCAAGAAACCCAGCACTACCACAATGCCCATAAACAACATGTTAATGCCGGGATTGCTGATCATGGCGCCGAAATTCAGTTCGGCTTCTTCGATGCGTCCCGTCAGGAAACGATAGAAGTAGTACACGATCCAACCGGATACGACGGTGTAGAAGCTCATGAGGCATACGTTGCCGAAGAGTGCGAAATAACCATGAATATGCCATTTCTGACCGGGCTTCTCCAGCTTCTGGTACATCTTTACGGGGCTAGCCTGAGAGGCGCGACCAAGAGAAAACTCCATGATCATGACCGGCAGACCAAGCAGCAGCAAACATAATACATAAATAAGTACAAAACTACCGCCGCCGCTTTGACCGGCCATCCACGGAAACTTCCATACGTTGCCGCAACCAATGGCACAGCCGGCACTCAGCAAAATGAAACCAAGCCGGGAGGACAATCGTTCACGATTTTCCATTTTGAGGATCCCTCGTTTTTATTGATGTTGTGGATTGAGCCTTATTCTATCAGAAGAAGCGGCTTTTGTCAAACAGCGCAAGGGTTGGTCTCGGTGAGTGGACTTTTGGTTTGGTTTTGCATTGTTCTTCTTATAAAATCGCAATTGACAAAGCGGTGGTATACACGTATAATAGCACATGCACGAAGGGGCATGGTGTAATGGTAACACGTGGGTCTCCAAAACCTTTGTTGAGGGTTCGAGTCCTTCTGCCCCTGCCAATGGAGTTACTTAAAGTTACTCCATTTTTTCTGTATACATAACAAGTGCTAGGAGACTAGTTTTATGGATGATGTTTTTCAGACTCGTTTGTCCGAATTGCTTGATTCAAATACGTTGGAGTTGTGGAACAGCCTCATCAAACGAATTGATGATCTTTATGATATGGAGAAAAAATGTGACAAGGGATTCGGTGATTGGAAAATCGAATACAAATATCGACGTGGCGGTAAGACGCTTTGCACACTGTATGCAAAGGAAGGTACTGCCGTACTGCTGATTACACTCGGAAAAGCTGAACGTGAGAAATTCGAAACACAGCGTAATGAATTCTGTGATTCATTGCGGCGACTATATGATGAGACGACAACTTATCACGACGGAAAATGGCTGTGGATTCCTATAGATGATAGATGTTCTAGGGAAAATGTAGAGCGTTTGCTCCGAATCAAACGTCGTCCGAACCGAAAAATACTTGAATACATTTGATGGTTTTATATTCAGAATGCCTTCTGCCCCTGCCATGAGAGCTTTTCCTGAAGAGGAAAGGCTCTTTTTCTATTTCTCTGACACAAGGGCAGAGTACATTTCGTCGAATCCATCGCCGTATAAATGTACATAGATGTTGTATGTGATGTTCACATCCGCATGTCCCAATAATCGGGAGAGAATCTTCACATCCACCCCTTTGTGATAGCAATTCGTCGCAAAAGTGTGTCTGAACACATGCTCTCCCCTGTAAGGGACACAAGCAGCCTTGCACAGGCATTGTGTCTGGTATCGTAACGCTTCGTAGGAAAGCCGCTGGCCATCGTCATTCACGAAAACCCATTCGTTCTCTGCATCCTCCGCCAACATCTCCAACAGGGAAATTGCTTTCGGTGTCAGAGGAATTGTTCGTTTGCTTGATTCGCTCTTGGCGCAGTTCTGTACGTAAGAGCGCTTCTTGTTTCCAACTGAACAACTGCAGACCGAACACGCAACCGTTTCTGACTAAGGTTTACGTCTCTCCACCGCAGTACCAGCGCCTTACCGACTCTCAATCCCGTTTCGATCATCAAACCGACCGCTGCATAATTGTCACTAAAACAAAGAATCGCCTACCGGATCGCACGATGCGGAATGGCAGGCTTTGTTTTGTATTGCTGTTCCGTACTGAGATGCCAGACAAACAAAAGTTTCCACATAGGTCTTAGGACCTTTGCTGCGGCCTCTTGATCAATGCCGGAATTCTGCTATAATATTCATACGAGACTGGAAATCGCTCTTTGAAGGCTAATTTAGCTAGGTCATTTGAAACTCGATCCCCGGCGGACGGCACGCCCGCCACACGTGGGTCTCCAAAACCTTTGTTGAGGGTTCGAGTCCTTCTGCCCCTGCCAAGCAGCCGGTTTCGAAAGAGACCGGCTATCTTTATTATACGCAAAGCGCAGCTTCGAAAGAAACTGCGCTTTGCGTTTGATGCGGTTATAACACGTTAATCAATAACTTCAGACATCAGGATCAAACCTGCGTAGGAAGAAGAAATTCCTATATAGGAACCAAGTACGCCTGAGAAAGAGCAATTATACCATTTATCTCCGTAACGAACACAATCCATGCAGAGCAGATAATCTTCTCCTCCAATGTTTAACTGTACTATCATGTTACGAAGCTCGTCACATCCATAGCCTTCAGCGTGAAGTTGTAAAGTACGTTCAAAACGTTCATTATACTCTTCGGGTACATGGTATGATAAATACTGGTATAACAGACTTTCTGCCAATAAGCCATAACGATTCGCGATCTCTAATTCGCGGATATCATCATTTGCTAAAGGAATCATATGCAGTTCCCGCAGAGAAACACCTCTGATCCGTTCTAACAACGCAACACGGTCTGTGTTATCAATATAGCTCTCAATTGCAAAAGTAGAAAGCATCGCAGTGACATCACCGGCAATGAAAGCTTCTACGTAAGCCATTACAGCAGCTTCGGGCGAATCAAAACCATCGCCCTCAAACTTTTTAGCAGCCACACCCGATGTTGCCACGATCAACAGAACAAAAATCAGTAACAATGCTAAAAACGCTTCATAAATGTTCTCATCTTTGTATTTTGATATTATTATAGCATATGCAATTTGCATTACAATGTTGAAAAATGAAGGACAGCATTGTTAAAGCCCTCCAGACGAAACTGGAGGGCTGCTGTTTTCCTTTGTTCATCAATATTCGGCACTGCCGGTGGTGCGGGGGAAGGGCAGCACATCGCGGATGTTTGTCATACCGGTCAGGTACATCACCAAACGCTCGAAGCCGAGACCGAAGCCGGCATGGGGGTTGGTACCGAAGCGGCGGGTATCCAGATAGTAGCTGTAATCCTCTTCGTTCAATCCCAACTCGTGGATGCGGTCAAGCAGCACATCCATGCGCTCTTCACGCTGGCTGCCGCCAATCAGCTCGCCAACACCGGGCACCAACAGGTCGGTGGCGGCGACGGTCTTGCCATCTTCGTTCATGCGCATATAGAATGCCTTGATGTCCTTGGGATAGTTGTAGACAAACACGGGCTTGCCAAAATGCTTTTCGCTCAGGTAGCGCTCATGCTCGGTTTGCAGGTCAACGCCCCATTCCACGGGATATTCGAACTTCTGGCCGGCGGCCTTGAGGATCTCGATGGCTTCGGTGTAGGAGCAACGGGCAAAATCGCTGTTGACAATAGCGGTCAGGCGATCGATGAGACCCTTCTCCACAAAGCTGTTCAGGAAAGCCATTTCTTCGGGAGCTTCTGCCAGCACATGGCCGATGACGTACTTGAGCATATCCTCAGCCAGCTCCATGTCGTCGAACAGGTCTGCAAAAGCGATCTCCGGCTCGATCATCCAGAACTCGGCAGCATGACGGGGAGTATAGCTCTTTTCGGCACGGAAGGTGGGGCCGAAGGTGTAAACGTTGCGGAAAGCCATGCAGAAGGTTTCCACGTTCAGCTGACCGCTGACGGTCAGGCTGGTCTGCTTGCCGAAGAAGTCCTTGCTGTAATCAACAGCACCTTCCTCGGTGGTGGGCACATCTTCCAGAGGCAGGGTGGTCACTTGGAACATTTCGCCGGCGCCTTCACAGTCGCTGGTGGTGATGAGCGGGGTGTGAACATACACAAAGCCACGCTCTGCAAAGAAGGCATGCAAGAGCTGCGCAGCCAGAGAACGGATGCGGAAAACCGCATAGAAGGTGTTGGTGCGGGGGCGCAGATGGGCGATGGTGCGCAGATACTCAAAGGTGTGGCGCTTCTTTTGCAGGGGGAAGCTGGGGTCGCACATGCCCAGAACTTCTACCTTTTTGGCCTTCAATTCGAAGGGCTGCTTCATGCCGGGGGTCAGTACCAACTCGCCGGTGGCACGGATGGCACTGCCCAGCGTGGTCTTGACGATGCTGGCAAAATCTTCGGTGAGACCATCTTCCAAAACGATCTGCAGGTTCTTGAAATAGGTACCGTCGTTGAGCTCAATAAAACCAAAAGCTTTGCTGTCACGCACGGTGCGTACCCAACCGGAAACGGTGATCTCCGGCATGCCGGCCTCCAAACCGGCTTCAAATAGCTTGCGAATGCTCATATCAGCCATGGGAAAATTCCTCCTGTATTTCTAATGTAATAGGTAAGAAGCTGCGTTAGTTTTTGCCCAGCATGGCAGCGCCGATGATACCGGCATCCGGGCCAAGACGGGCGATCTCGATGGTGGGGAAGGGCAGGGTCTTAAAGAGCAGGTAACGGGGGATGCGTTCCCGCACAGCGTTGAGCAGGAAAGAACCGGCCTTGCTAACACCGCCGCCCAGCACGATCATCTCGGGGTCGAGGAAGGCAACGATGGTGTAAATGGCCTGCGCCAGATTATCGCAGTAACGGTTGAACACCTTCGTAGCCACCGGGTCGCCTTCTTTAGCAGCATCGAAAACCATCTTTGCATTCAGCTTGGTCACATCGCCGCCGCACAATTCGTGCATCAGGCTTTCCGGGTGCTGCAAAAGCTGCTGCTTACCCATGCGGATAATGGCGGTAGCGCTGGTGTAGCGCTCCAAACAGCCGTAATTGCCGCAGGAGCAGGGTTCACCATTCATATCCATGGGAATGTGCCCGATCTCGCTGCCAATACCATGGAAACCGCTCCAAGGACGGCCGCCGATGACGATACCGCCGCCAACGCCTGTGCCCAAGGTCATAAACACGCTGCTGTGGCAACCGGCACTCACACCGCAAACGCTCTCGGCAAAACCGGCAACGGTAGCATCGTTATCGATATAAACAGGCTTGTTGAGGTACTTCTGCAGTTCGGTGCGCAGAGGTACATTGGTCCAGCCCAAATTGGTGCAGAAGATCACGTTACCGGTCTTGTTATCTGCAAGACCGGGCACGCCGATACCAATGGCTGCCACATCCGCAGTGGAGAAGCCGCCTTCGTTAATGGTATTCAGCATACAATTACCCATGTCCCGCACCACATCTTCAAAGGGACGACCGGGCAAAGTGGGCGTATCGCCCTTGGCCAGAATGCGGCCGTTTTCATCGACCACACCGATTTGAATGCCAGTTCCGCCAACGTCAATACCGATGTATACCATATTGCTTCCTCCTCAAATGGCTTGATATTATGAATTTTGCATAAGCATTTCTGTCAGACGGCGATCTAACTCATGCGCTGCATTGTAGCCCATACGCTTTAAGCTCAGGTTGCGGGCAGCCACCTCAATGATGATGGCTACATTACGCCCGGGTTTTACCGGCATTACCTGATAAGGCACCTTCACATCCAGAATGTCGATGCTCTCATCGGTGAGCCCCAGCCGGTCGTATTCCTTGGCCGAATCCCATTTTTCCATATGGATGACCAAGTCGATGGAAGTCGATACGCTTACAGCACCAATGCCGTACATGGCGCGGATATCGATAATACCGATACCGCGGATCTCCATAAAGTGGCGAACTCTCTCCGGCGATTCGCCAACCAATCGATCATCCGAGACACGGCAGATATCCACCACGTCGTCGGCACAAAGCTGGTGACCGCGCTTTACCAGTTCCAGTGCTGCTTCGCTTTTGCCAACGCCGCTATCGCCGGTAAGCAGCACGCCAACGCCATATACATCCACCAGCACACCGTGGCGGGTAACGTGGGGAGCAAGCACTTGGCTCAAGTAATGGATCAGCCGCACCGTCAGGCGAGTGGTCTTCAGATTGCTGCGCAATACAGGAATATCACGCAGGCGGGCGATCTCGATCAACTCAGCCGGAGGATTCATACCCCAGCAAACAATAATGCAGGGGATGGGATAGCTCATATACTTTTCAAGGGAAGCACGCCGTACGTCCGAATCTAACGATTCCAGATAGGTCATTTCTACTTTGCCGATCACCTGCGGGCGTTCGTATGCAAAATACTCGTAGAAACCAACCAACTGCATACCGGGGCGGTTGATATCGTTTGTGCTAACATCCAATTCCGTCTTGGAGGATTCCACCAGCGTTTCCAGTTCCAACTGCTGTTTCAGATCTTTCAGAGAGATCATTGTAAAACCTCCTTTTGCTGGGTATTCAGCACATGCTCTTCGATAAAGCGGGCAACACCGTCCTGATGGTTGGGCGCACAGATGTAACGGGCGGCTGCCTTTACTTCGGGGCGACCGTTCTCCATGGCTACGCTGTTGGGGGTAAAGGCCAGCATGCTCAAATCGTTCAGGCTATCGCCGAAAACCAAAGTATTCTCTGGTTTCAGGTCGATCACCTTCGCCAGTTCCCGCAAAGCGTTGCCTTTGGATACTTCCAGCGGTTCAGCTTCCAAAAAATATGGCTTGCTGACGGAAAATGCAGCCCGACCGGCGAAACGCTTTTCGGCAAGCGGCAAAACGCGGGCAACTTCCTCGGGGTGGGTTATGCCAAGCACCTTGGGTGTCGGAAAGGTGAGAAACGCTTGCAGATCGCCAACGGCTTTGCCTTTCATGCCGGATGATTTTTTATATTGCTTGGAAGGCTCACACTCAGTAGCATAATAAAAGTAATCATCCTTATACACCTGCACGTAAAAGCCGTTCTCTTCCATAAAAGCGCATAATTCTCTGGCAAGATCGGGGTCGAATTCCATGCTGCGCATCAGATTTAAATCGGGACCGATCAGCTGCGCACCGTTGCAGCCAATAGCGGGGCAACCGGTGTTCAGCTGTTTCAGATAGGGCAGCATGCTATCCATGGCTCTGCCGCTGGCGGGAATAACACGGATGCCGCGCTCTGTGCAGCGCTTGAGTACATCCAGTGTGTATGGTGACAGCTTGCACTCGTCGTTGAGCAAAGTATCGTCCATGTCGGATACGATGGTATCGATCAGCAAGGGGGAAACGCTCCTTTACATGTTTTATCGCTTTGCAGCGAAAAACTCGTTCATTATGTCTGCACAGGCTTCTTGTAAAAGACCGCCGATGCATGGTGTGCGGTGGTAGAAGGCAGGCTCCTGCGGTATGGCAAGTACACTGCCTGCACAGCCTTGTCGGGTGTCTGGGGCACCGTAGTAGCACGTGCCTACGTTTGCCATCACAATGGCTCCGGCACACATGGGGCAAGGCTCCAGCGTTACATAGAGCGTACAGTCGTTTAGTCTTCTGCGCCCTAGTGTTTCGGCCGCTTTGCGGATCGCCAGCAATTCTGCATGAGCAGTCGGGTCGCCGGTGGTTTCTCGTAGGTTGTGGGCAGCAGCGATGATTTTTTGCTGATAAACCATCACTGCACCTACAGGCACCTCGTTCAGTACAGCAGCCTTTCGAGCTTCGTCCAGCGCGGCTTGCATCATGGTTTCGTGAAAAGTCATGCGCTTACGGTTTCGCTTTCTTCGTTCTGGGCAGAAACCAGATCGTTGATCTCACCCGGCTCCTTAAACGTAGGCACCAACTGATGCAAGCAGGCACGCATATCCGATTTGGTATCGATGCATTGCTGCAATGTACGCATCATATCGTTGATCTGCGATACGGAGAATATCTCGGGTTGGGCAATGAAGATCTTCTCGTTTTCGGTCTTGGCAATGCCTTCGCCGGCCAGAAGCAATTCTTCGTAGAGTTTTTCGCCGGGACGGAGACCGGTATAAACGATATCGATCTTCTGGTTCTCCGAAGCATAGAGCTGGATCATTCGTTGGGCCAGTTCCCGTATCTTCATCGGGCGCCCCATATCCAGTACGAACAACTCGCCGCCCTTGGCAATAGAGGCCGATTGAAGCACAAGACTGGCGGCTTCGGGAATGGTCATAAAGTAGCGGATAATGTCGGGATGGGTCAGTGTTACGGGCCCGCCAGAACGGATCTGCTGCTCAAACTTGGGTACGACGCTGCCGTGGCTGCCAAGCACATTGCCGAAACGGACCGCGGTAAACTCGGTCGCAGATTCTTGGTTCAGCGCTTCAATGATCATTTCTGCCAAGCGCTTGGTCGCACCCATAATATTGGTTGGGTTGACGGCTTTATCTGTAGAAATGAGCACAAAACGTTGGGCGTTGCAGGCGATGGCAGCTTTGGCAGTCAAATAGGTGCCGAACACATTGTTTTTAACTGCCTGTGTGGGGCAATCCTCCATTAAGGGCACATGCTTGTGGGCCGCGGCGTGGAGCACGATATGCGGCTTATATAGCTGGAAGATCTCGTTCAAACGGTTTTCATCCCGTACAGAGCCCACACAGAGGATCAGTTTTTCCCGCAGCTTGTCGCCATAGCGGAGCGAAAGCTCGGAATACAGATCGTACATATAGTTCTCGCTAATGTCGTACAAGATGATCTGTTGCGGATCGAGGGGAAGAAGCCTGCGGCACAATTCGCTGCCAATGGAACCGCCACCGCCGGTTATGAGGATGGTCTTGCCCGCGCACATATCTGCAACGCGGGTCATATCCAGACTTTCTTCAGGACGGCCCAGCAAGTCGGATAGGTTCAGATCGCGAACGGTATTCTTAGCTTGCTGACCGGTCAGCTCTTCGATGGGCTGTATGCGCTTTACATGGCAGCCTGTTGCCATGCATTTTTCGATCAGGGCTTTCAGATCTCCGTGGGGAGTAGAAATAGCAACGATAATATCATCGATGTTGTAATCGCTTGCCAAACGGAGAATATTGCCGCTGCCGCGCACAACAGGCACGCCGCTCAGGGAAGAGCCGGTGCGGTCAATATCGTCATCCACCACCACAACGGGAATGCTCTTGCCATAGTTGCCCCGCTGCATTTCGTGCACCAGATTGGCTCCGGCCCATCCGGCGCCGATGATCATCACTCGATGTACGCCGTCTTTCTCTTTTCTGAGCAGCGGGAAATGCTCTTTGCGTACGATCAGACGATAGAGGATGCGGCTTAGACCGATCAGCACTGTGCTGATGAGCCAATGCAGCAAATAGACCATTCTATGCAGCCTGAACATATTTTCAGGTGCAACAAAGAGATTGGCGATCAAGCCAAACAGATAGATGCAAAGCGTTGCCACCAGCGTGGAAAGCGTAAGCCGGATCAGATCTTCTGCGCTGGCGTATTGCCACATGATGCGATAAATGCCAAACAAGGCATATACCATCAGCGAAAGCAGCGTAATGGCAGGAACCAAACGAAGATAGATGGCAAAAAACTCATCCGGAATGATGGAATCGGAGTAGCGTACTGCCTGTGCAAACACCATAGATGCGTTAATGAGCAGAGTATCCAGCAGTAGCCATAAAAAAGTGCGTACCGGTTTATGAAGATGGGGCTTGGTCACACTACCGCCTCCCGTTACTATATAATAAAGTATACTAAATGATTATATCACAAAAGTGGCGATAATAACAATACATCTGTGCTTTTCATTAAGAAGTTTGATGTTTGATGTTGAAGTTGATGTTTCATTTTCGAAAAACACAACTGCATTCACAATTGTATTGGTTTATGCTATAATCAAAATTGAGGCGATGGGATGATTCGCCGTAGTACGTGATTTGTACAGGAGGATGACGCATGCGTATTCTGGTAGTGGGCGATGGCAAAGTAGGCCATACGCTGGCGGAAAACCTTGCACGGGAAGAACACAGCATAGTCATTGTTGATAACGACGAAGCACCGCTCCATCGCAGCGAGGATACGCTGGATGTTATGTGTGTGCGCGGCAACGGTGCGAACGCGCAAACGTTGATGGATGCAGAGGTGGACAAGGCAGATATTGTCATTGCCGCGACCGCCAGCGACGAGACCAATATGCTTTGCTGCCTGATGGCAAAGCGCTTGGGGGCAAAGTATGCTATCGCACGTATCCGCGACCCGGAATACAACGAAAGTCTGAATCTTTTGCAAAGAGAGCTGGGCATTGATCAGGCCATCAACCCAGAGCGCGCCACAGCGCTTGAGATCAGCCGCCTTTTGCGCTTTCCCTTTGCAAGCAATATCGAATCCTTTGCCAAAGGCCGTGTTGAACTGGTAGAATTCCGCGCACAGGAAAAGGATGTTGTGGTCGGTACCTCCCTGCGAGAGTTGAGCCGGAAACTCAACGGTCTGCCGCAGGTGCTTTATGCTGCTGTAGAGCGTGATGGCCGAGTGATCATCCCCAACGGCGATTTTATCATCCAAGCAGGCGACCGTGTGCACGTAGCCGCCGATATGGTGACTATTACCGCCTATTTCCGTTTCCTTGGCAAAAATTCACTGCGCATCAAAAATGTTATGCTGCTAGGCGGGGGACGCATCAGCTACTATCTTGCCAAGATGATCGCGCCCATGGGCATCCATGTTTCGCTGGTGGAGATCGATGAGAAAAAGGCTGTACACTTGAGCGAGACTTTGCCGGATGTAAACGTCATTCACGGCGATGGCACCGATCAGGAGCTGTTGGATCAGGAAGGTCTCAAGCGGATGGATGCTTTTGTAACGCTGTGCGACCGTGACGAAGAGAACCTGATGACTGGCTTGTTTGCAGTGCGGCAGGGCGTGCCGAAGGTGATCGTAAAGAACAATCGTGTGGCGTATGAGGATATCATCAACGCCATGGGTCTGGATAGCATCGTCAGTCCCAAATCTATCACTTGCGCCAATATACTGCGCTATGTACGGGCCCGCGCTGGCGGCAACGGCACCAAGGTGGAAAAACTTTACCGGCTGGTGAATGGCAAGGCAGAAGCATTGGAGTTTATTGCAAAGGCAGGAGACTCCTATATCGGCATTCCCTTGAAGGAACTTACGGTACGCAAGGGTACACTGGTAGCCGTTATTGTGCGAAAAGGCAAGGTCATCGTTCCCTTCGGTAACGACCATATCGAAGAAGGGGATAGTGTCATCATCATAGCCTGCGAAAGCGGCATCGGTGATTTGAACGAGGTAATTCGCAAATGAACACTCGCTTGGTAATACGTTTACAGGGTTCCATCCTGCTCATCGAAGCAGCAGCGATGCTGCCCTCCCTGCTCATAGCACTTATCTATGGCGATGGCGATGCTTTAGCGTTCGTATACACCATCGCTATCATGCTGGTAGTGGCCCTGCCGATGCACTTGTTCTCTCACCCCAAGGAGCAAAACCTTCGCGCCAGAGAAGGCTTTGTTGTGGTTGCCTTGGCTTGGATCCTGCTAAGTCTTTTTGGGGCATTGCCGTTTATGTTTGGCGGTTTGTTTACCCGTTATGAAGACGCGTTTTTTGAAGCAGTATCAGGCTTTACCACCACCGGTGCTTCGGTTTTGAATCAGTTTGATGGTGCACCGAGAGGGATCATGTTCTGGCGCAGCTTTACCCACTGGATCGGCGGTATGGGCGTTCTAGTGCTTACCCTTGCGCTGCTTCCGCAGATGACAGGGCGTACATCGCATCTTGCCCGTGCAGAATCGCCCGGCCCCAGCTTTAGCAAAGTGCTGCCCAAGATGGGCGATACAGCAAAAATCATGTACATCATCTACGGCGTTTTAACGCTGGTACAGTTTTTGCTCTTGATGTTTGTCAGCGGTATGTCTGCCTACGATGCAGCCATCCATGCCATGGGTACGGCTGGCACCGGCGGTTTT
Organism: Candidatus Limiplasma sp.; assembly: GCA_045538465.1. Taxonomy (GTDB): domain Bacteria; phylum Bacillota; class Clostridia; order Christensenellales; family Aristaeellaceae; genus Limiplasma. The sequence continues at coordinate 29,792 of JAZSRK010000130.1, forward strand.
AGCAATTACGGCAGCAGTGTAGCTGCGTTCGACAGTGTTTCTGCCGATGTGATCATCACCATCTTCATGTTCGTTTTTGGCGTTAACTTTGCGCTGTATTATCGTTTGTTGATCGGTGATTTCAAGTCCTTCTTCAAAAGCGAAGAATTGCACTGGTTTCTTGGTATCGTGGTGTTTGCGATCGTTGCGATCTCGCTGCTTATTATGCCGCAATACGGCAATTTCTTTACAGCCCTGCGATACGGTAGTTTTCAGGTGTGCAGTATTTCTTCCACAACGGGCTTTGTGACTGCCGACTTTGAGCTTTGGCCCGTTGCTGCTAAAATGATCCTTTTGCTTTTGATGTTTATCGGTTCCTGCGCTGGCTCCACAGCGGGTGGTATGAAGGTCGTGCGTATCGCACTGCTTTCTAAGAATGTTACCCGTGAGATCGGGCGTACCTTTCAGCCGCGCAAGGTAAAAGTGGTTCGTTTTGAAAACAAGGGCGTGGAAGAGAATATGTTGGCGCAGATATCGGTCTTCTGCTTGGCGTATGTGATGCTTGTACTTCTGGGCGCCTTTGCCATAGCGCTGGAAGGCAGACATGATATCATTTCCAATCTGACAGCCTCTCTTACCTGCGTGAGCAATGTAGGCCCCGGCTTTGGTGCGGTTGGTCCTACGCAGAATTTCTCAGCCTACGGTCCTTTTGCGAAGATCGTGCTCAGTTTGCTCATGCTTTGCGGACGTTTGGAGCTATTCCCGATCCTTGTTTTGTTCCACCCTGGCGTGTGGCGCAAAAGCTGATACGAACAATGAAAATGATGAAGCATTTTTCTTCTTTACTTTTATATCAAAATCGAATATAATACTTGCATCAGCTGCGACGGGGACGGCATAAGCCGAAACCTTCGGCTAAGCGAATCCGGGTTGGTGCGAGCCGGATGCCGAAGCGCCTATGTCCCATCACCCCTGAGCCGGAAGCCTGAGCTTATCTGTTAGGGCTTCCCGGGCGCTCCCGTGACAGAGCATGCCGATCATGGGTCGGCGCAGAGAGGGCAGCATGGCTGCCAATGCGGGTGGTACCGCGGAATGATGCAATCATCATCCGTCCCGATGGCCTCGGGACGGTTTTTTCATGCCCAAAACCGACCGCTGGGGCAAGAACTATGCAAGCGGCATACGGACCGCAAGGAGGAAGGAAACACAATGTATCGCAAAGTTCCCACAGACATGAACTTCGTGGAGCGCGAAAAAGAGACCCTCGCCATGTGGAAGGAAAAAGACATCATCAAAAAGAGCTTCCATGCTAACGAAGGCAACGAGCGCTTCACCTTTTTTGATGGCCCGCCCACGGCAAATGGCCGTCCCCACATCGGTCACATCGAGACCCGTGCCATCAAGGATCTGATTCCTCGCTTTCAGGCCATGAAAGGCAAGGACGTGCTCCGTAAGGCCGGTTGGGATACCCATGGTCTGCCTGTTGAGCTGGAAGTAGAAAAGATCCTTGGTCTGGATGGTAAGCCCCAGATCGAAGCTTACGGCATCGAGCCCTTCATCAAGGAATGCAAGAACAGCGTTTGGAAGTATCAGTCCGAGTGGGAAGATATGTCCGACCGTGTTGCCTTCTGGGCTGATATGGAGAATCCCTACATCACCTACAAGGATGACTATATCGAGTCTGAATGGTGGAGCCTCAAGACCATTCATGATAAGGGTCTGCTCTATTTGGGCCACAAGATCGCTCCCTACTGCCCTCGTTGTGGTACTGCGCTCAGCAGCCACGAAGTGGCGCAGGGCTACAAGAATGTAAAAGAAACTTCTGCCTTTGTGCTGTTCAAGGCCAAGGATTGGGAGAATACCTATTTCCTTGCATGGACCACCACTCCTTGGACGCTGCCCAGCAACTTGGCACTGTGCGTCAACCCCAAGGATGCCTATGTTCGTTTTACCCTTGAAGGCAAGAACTATGTAATGGCCAAGGAACTGATGGAAGCCGTCTTTGGCGAGAAAGCCAAGGAAGCCGATATCCACGAAGAAATGCCCGGTGCTCAGCTGGCTGGCAAGGAATATGAGCCTCTGTTCGACTTTGCTGTTGGCAAGCTGGATAAGCCCGCTTGGCGTGTGGTTTGCGACGATTACGTTACCATGACCGACGGTTCCGGTATCGTTCACATCGCTCCCGCTTTTGGTGAGGACGATAACCGTGTTTGCAATGCCAACGATATCCCCTTCGTCAATTTTGTGGATACGCAGGGCTGCATGACCGCCGATACCAAATGGCCCGGCGTGTTTGTGAAGGAAGCCGACCAGATGATCCTGGATGATCTGAAGGAGCGCGGCCTTTTGTTTGCTGCCGTTCCCTTCGCGCATGATTATCCCTTCTGCTGGCGCTGCAATACGCCCTTGCTGTATTATCCGCGCCCCACTTGGTACATCAAGATGACCGCCGTGCGGGATAAGCTGGTCGCCAACAACCGCACCATCAACTGGATGCCCGATAACATCAAGGAAGGCCGCATGGGCACTTGGCTGGAAAACGTGCATGACTGGGGTCTCAGCCGCGAGCGTTACTGGGGCACGCCCCTGCCCATCTGGCGCTGCGAAGAAGGCCACATCCATGTGATCGGCTCCAAGCAGGAACTGCGTGACATGGCTACCACCGAGGTAGGCGAGATCGAGCTGCACCGTCCCTATGTGGATGAGATCCAGATTACTTGCCCCCAGTGCGGCAAGCCCATGACCCGTGTCAGCGACGTTATCGACTGCTGGTACGATTCCGGCTCCATGCCCTTTGCCCAGTGGCACTATCCCTTCGAAAACAAGGAAGTATTCGAAAAACGCTTCCCCGCAGACTTCATCTCCGAAGCCATCGACCAGACCCGCGGCTGGTTCTATACGCTGGAAGCCATCAGCACGTTGCTGTTCGACCGTGCTCCCTTTGAAAACTGCATCGTCATGGGTCACGTGCAGGATGCCGAAGGCCGCAAGATGTCCAAACACATCGGCAACGTGGTGGATCCGTGGTCTGTGCTCAACAAGCAGGGTGCCGATGCCGTCCGTTGGTATTTCTACACCGCCGGTGCGCCGTGGCTGCCCAGCCGCTTTAGCGATGAAGCCGTCAACGAAGGCCAGCGCAAGTTCATGGGCACGCTGCAGAACACCTATGCGTTCTTCGTACTCTATGCCAATATCGATAATTTCGATCCCAAGGAACATCCCCTCAGCAAGGTCAACCTGACTTTGATGGACAAGTGGATCCTCAGCCGTCTCAACCAGCTGGTCAAGCAGGTGGACGAAGATCTGACTGCCTACCGCATCCCCGAACCTGCCAACGCCATCACCAAGTTTGTGGACGATCTGAGCAACTGGTATGTGCGCCGCGGCCGCGAACGCTTCTGGGGCAAGGGCATGGATGATACCAAGGAAGCCGCCTTTGCTACCCTGTACCACGTGCTGGTCACTCTGAGCAAGGTCATCGCTCCCTTTGTGCCCTTCATGGCTGAGGATATCTATCAGAATCTGGTGTGCAGCGTGGATGAGAGCGCTCCCGAAAGCGTGCATCTGTGCCGCTTCCCCGAAGCTGACGAAAGCATGATCGATGAGGATCTGAACACTCAGATGAGCGCCCTGCGCGAGGTAGTCAGCGTGGGTCTGGCTCTGCGTGCTTCTGCCAACCTGAAGGTGCGTCAGCCCCTGAGCACCCTGTATGTAAAGGGCACCAGCTTCGACGAGACCTTCGGTGAGCTGGCTAAGGACGAGCTGAACGTGAAGGCTGTTGTGTTCACCGATGATGCCCGTGCCTTTACCACCTATAACCTCAAGCCTCAGATGCGTACCCTCGGCCCCAAGTATGGCAAGCTGCTGGGCAAGATCGGCGCAGCCCTCAAGGAAATGGACGGCAACGATGTAATGGATACCTTCGCCCGTGGCGAAAACTTCACCTTTACCGTTGAGGATACCGAAGTGGTGCTGGCCAAGGACGATGTGCTGGCCGAAGCCACCCAGAAGCCCGGTTTCGCTGCCCAGTCCGATGGGGATGTAACGGTCGTGTTCGACTGCAACCTGACCCCCGAACTCATCGCAGAAGGCTATCAGCGCGAGGTGGTTTCCAAGCTGCAGACCATGCGTAAGGAAGCTGACTTCGAGGTAAGCGACCGCATCGTTGTTACCTATCAGGCTGATGAGGAACTCACCGTTGCCATCGAGGCTGGCAAGACCTTCATCATGCAGAGCGTGCTGGCTGAAACCCTGACCAGCGGCGCTGCTGCTGATGACGCTATCGCCAAGGAATGGAACATCAACGGCAAAAAAGCCACCCTTTCCATCTGCAAGGCGTAATCACAAACCATCAAGGGCGGAGCCATCGCTCCGCCCCCTTTCAAGTATAAAGGAGAACTTTCATGTATCTGTGCGACCAATGGCAGGACTATGAAGTACTGGATACCGGCGACGGCGAAAAACTGGAACGGTGGGGGAAGATCATCCTTCGCAGACCCGACCCGCAGGTCATCTGGCCCAAGGCGCAGCCTGAACTGTGGAACCGTGCACAGGCTACCTACAGCCGTGCGGAGACTGGCGGCGGTCACTGGGACTTCAAGGAAAAACTGCCCGAACGCTGGACCATTAACCTGAACGACCTGAAATTCTATGTAAAGCCCACCGGTTTCAAGCATACGGGCTTGTTCCCTGAGCAGGCTGCCAATTGGCTTTGGATGCAGGAACGCATTCGTAATACCGCCAGTTTTGGTCACCAGCCTAAGATCCTCAACTTGTTTGCCTATACCGGCGGCGCTACCATTGCCTGCGCCGCTGCCGGTGCCCATGTGACCCATGTGGACGCTGCCAAGGGCATGGTGCAGTGGGCTAAGGAAAATCGTGACCTAACTGGCATTCACGAGTCCTACACCCGTTTTATCGTGGAAGATGCAAAGGCTTTTGTACGCCGCGAACTGCGCCGTGGCAATAGCTACGATGGCATTCTGATGGATCCTCCCAGCTACGGCAGAGGCCCCGGCGGTGAAGTGTGGAAGCTGGAAGATGAGCTGTACGATTTGGTAGACTTGGCTGCTCAGGCTATGAGCGACACGCCTCTGTTCTTCCTGATCAACGGTTATACCACTGGCTTTTCTGCCAGCGTACTGGGCAACATTGCTCGGCGTTGTCTGTGCGATCGGTTTGGCGGCAAGGCAGAAGCAGAGGAATTGGCGCTTAAGGTGACCAGCGGCGGCGTGCTGCCCTGCGGCACTACAGCAAGGTGGACTCCCGATGCCTGAGATCGTATACGAGGATAATCATCTGCTGGTTACTGTAAAGCCTGCCAATACCCTCACCCAGAGCGACAGCACGGGAGATAGGAGCCTGCACGAGGAGTGCAAGCTTTATATCAAAGAAAAGTACAACAAGCCCGGAGAAGTTTATTTAGGGCTGGTACATCGGCTGGATCGCCCGGTGGGCGGCTTGGTAGCTTTTGCCCGTACCAGCAAAGCGGCTGCCCGCCTCAGCGAACAACTGCGCAGCCATCATATGGAGCGGGAGTATCTGGCTGTGGTGCAAGGCAGTGGGCTGCCTGAGGAAGCCAATCTGCACGATTGGCTGGAAAAAGACGAAGCGACCGGCAACACCCGTATTTGTGCTGCCGGGAGACCCGGTGCGCAAGAAGCCAAGCTCCATTATCGGGTGTTGGCTCGCAACAAACAGGATGATACTGCGCTGTTACACGTTCGCTTGCAAACCGGCCGCAAGCACCAGATCCGGGTGCAATTATGCGGCTGTGGTCATCCTATTGTGCATGATATGCGCTATGGTCATGGCGTGCGGGGCGAAAACGTTGCTCTGTGGGGTGCGGTGCTTCGGTTCGACCATCCCACTCAAAAAACGCCCCTATGCTTTTTATCCACCCCCAAAGCATCCGCTTTTGAAGCCTATTCTTCTGAAATAAAGGAATTTCTCCATCAACAAAACACTTCTTCTCATCAGTAAGGAGCGATACTGTGGCAACCTCCAAGTTTTCATTTGAAGTACTCAAAACCTGCAAGCAGTCCGGCGCAAGGCTGGGTTTGCTGCATACGCCCCATGGCGACATCCATACCCCTGTGTATATGCCTGTGGGTACGGTAGCCACCGTCAAGGCCATGACTCCTCGAGAAATGCTGGAGATTGGCACGGAGATCATGCTTTCCAATACCTATCACCTGCATCTGCGTCCCGGTGAGGATCTGATCCGGGAAGCAGGCGGTCTGCATAAGTTTATGTCCTGGGATAAGCCTGTGCTTACCGACAGCGGCGGTTTTCAGGTGTTTTCTCTCTCCGGTATCCGTAAGATCAAGGAGGAGGGAGTGCATTTCCAGAGCCATCTCGATGGCAGCAAGCGTTTTATTTCTCCTGAAGTGAGCATGGATATCCAGCATGCGCTGGGCTCCGATATCATGATGGCATTTGATGTATGCACCGCTTACCCCTGCGATCATGCCACTGCAGAGGATGCCATGCATCGTACTCATCGTTGGGCAGCACGCTGCCAGAAGCATCATACCGATGATGATCAGGTTCTGTTTGGGATTGTGCAGGGCGCATTTTTCAAGGATCTCCGTATCGAAAGCGCAAAGGTGCTTCGTGATATGGATTTCTTTGGTTATGGCATCGGCGGTCTCAGCGTAGGCGAACCCAAGCCCATTATGTATGATATGTTGGAAGCCATCATGCCGCATATGGCCGGGGATAAGCCCCGTTACCTGATGGGGGTTGGCTCTCCCGATTGCCTTGTGGAAGGTGCACTGCGCGGTGTTGATATGTTCGACTGTGTACTTGCCACTCGCATTGCCCGTAATGGCACCTGCTTTACCACCGATGGCCGCCTTGTCATCAAGAATGCCCAATATGCAAGAGATTTCCGTCCATTGGATGAAGAGTGTGATTGCTACACCTGTCGAAATTTCTCCCGTGCCTATATCCGTCACCTGTTCAAGGCAGGCGAGATCACTGGCGCACGGCTTGCCAGCATTCACAACCTGCGCTTCCTGATCCGTCTGATGGAGCGTGTACGTGAGGCCATTCAAAACGACCGTCTTCTGGATTTCCGCAAGGAGTTCTACGAGCGGTACGATATGACCCGTAACTTCTGATTTTCTTTGCCGAAGGGAGGCGTACCATGGACAATGTGATGTCTGTTGAAACCGTCGCACTGGATGATGTGAACAGCAGGCTTCTGCTGATCGATCAGACCCAGCTTCCGGGCCGCATGGAGATCCTTCATCTGTCTTCACAGGAGGAGATCCGTGAAGCGATCTATCTGCTGAAAGTACGTGGTGCTCCTGCCATCGGCGTGGCGGCTGCTTTTGGTATCTATCTGGCTGCCAAGGAGATCCGGACGGATGATTACACCGAGTTTCTCCGATTGTTCGACGAACGTCGTGCTTATCTGGAAGCAGCGCGTCCCACAGCGGTCAATCTTGCATGGGCACTCCGGCGTATGCAGCGTGTGGTGGAGGCTAACGCTGCCAGAAGCGTAGGGGAGATCAAGGAACTTCTTTTGAAGGAATGTACGGCCATTAAGGAAGAAGATACCGATATGTGCCGCCGCATCGGTGAACATGGCTTGTCCGTTCTGAAAGACGGTGATGGCATCCTTACCCACTGTAATGCAGGTCAGCTTGCTACCTCAAAATATGGTACTGCCCTCGCACCTATTCATCTTGGACGGGAAAAAGGGATGCACTTCCGTGTCTTTACGGATGAGACACGCCCCCTTCTGCAAGGTGCACGCCTTTCTGCTTTTGAACTGATGGCAGACGGGGTGGATACCACCGTCATCTGTGACAACATGGCTTCACAGGTAATGAAAAACGGCTGGGTGAATGCAGTTTTCGTAGGCTGCGACAGAGTTGCGGCCAACGGTGATGCCTGCAACAAGATTGGTACTTCGGGTGTAGCTATACTTGCAAAGCATTACGGTATTCCATTTTATGTGCTGGGACCTACCTCCACCATTGATCTGGATACCCCCAACGGCGATGTAATTCCCATTGAGCAGCGTCCTGCCGAGGAAGTAACGAGCATGTGGTATGAAAAGCCCATGGCACCTTCAGGGGTAAAGGTGTACAACCCTGCTTTTGATGTGACGGACCATGAGCTGATCACGGGCATCATTACAGAACATGGTATTGCCAGACCTCCGTATACCGAAAGCCTGCGTGCTTTGTTCCGGCAGCAGGAGCACCAGATGCCCTAATGAAAGGATATTCTCCATGAAAAAGCTCGCAGCATTTCTGCTGCTATGTTTCCTGTTGCTATCTGTTTTGAGCGCACAGGCTGAACTGTTTTCTTTTGATTCCGATACGGGAACCATTACCGGATGGTCGGGAACAGATGCTTTGATGTCTATCCCCGAAACCATCGATGGCATAACGGTACGCTCGGTATCAGCCGATGCATTCAGGGATCAGCTTCAGCTTAAAGAGGTGCACTTTCCCTCCGGTCTGGAAACCATAGGGAAGGGAGCCTTTTCCGGTTGCAGCAACCTTGGTTATATTGTATTTCAAAGCAGTCTCCTGCCGGCTATAGCACCCGATGCTTTTTCCGGGTGTGCACTGACGGATGTGGATATTCCCTGGGATGCTTCCCGTGAGATGGTTGATTCAGCACAGGCGCTTATTCATTCGCTTGGTTTTCCAGCTGTCGTATGGCGTGGAAATGTACCGGGGCTTGAGCTTCCTGCATCTGATTATCTCTACGAAAAGGATGGCAGGAAAGGGTATGTGCTCACGTCTTGCCATAGCGGACAGTCGGATCTGTTCCTTCATTACGGACTGGTCGAACAGGATGGCAGCACCGTACCGGTATACGCTCTCGGAACAGCTGTTTTCAAGGATCAGAAGCAACTGAAACGCTTTGGTGTACCACATTCCGGCAGCTTTACAACCATTGGGGAGGAAGCCTTTGCGGAAAGCGGCCTGGAATGGATCGATCTGTTTGATACGGTCACCGTCATCGGTGAAGGAGCTTTTCGTAACTGTATTGGTCTTACCGGCATCAGACTGACGGACTCCCTCCAGAAAGTTGGTGCAAATGCCTTTGAAGGCTGCAGTGGACTACGGGAACTGTATTTGGGGTGCGGTATATCTGTTTTGCCAAGAGATGCATTTGCAGATTGCAGTTCACTGAACACTGTTACCATCGATACTCCTGAGGTGCGTGAAGGTCTTTTCAAGGATCTTCCTGTATCTACCATTATTTTTACGGACAAGGTCGAGACGATTTACAAAAATGCTTTTCAGGGTACATCCATTACGGAACTGGTATTACCCGAAACCCTCCGCCGGGTGGAAAGCGGCGCTTTTGATGATTGTCTGAGCCTTGAAAAAGTAACGGTTCTCTGCGATGCTTCTGTGTTACCGCCGAATGCCTTTACCGGATGTAGTGGCCTGAAAAGCATCAGCTTTGCAAAAGGCAGCATTCCTGCTGATTTGCTTTCTGACAGTTCCCTGGAAACGCTGTTTCTTTCAGCGGATGTGACAGAGATCGGTCAAAGGGCATTCAGCCATACAGCGCTGAAGAATGTAGTTCTTCCGGCTGATGCTCGTTTGCTGTCGCATGCTTTTGAAGGTGTGCCACACGAGAGCATCCGTATGGCAGATGCCGCAACGGATCAGCAGATCGATGATGCATCAAGGGTGCTGGAACGTCCGTGGTACATGCCATTGCTGCGTGAAAGCGAGCCGGAAAGTCTGCAGTCAATGCCGGAACTGCCGGCAACCGCCGAAGGTTTTGTGTTTGATGCTGCTACAGGTACGATCCTTTCCTACACAGGCAGTGAAACCACAATCGTTATTCCACGATACATCGACGGTGTCAAAGTGCAGGCGATAGCTTCCATGACCGATGCATACGGAAACATGCCGCCTGCAGAGAGTGTTGTTGTACCGGAAACCGTTACGCACATTGCGCCGCAAGCGTTCCAAGATTGTAACACACTAAAGGTCTTTCTGTGCTATGGCCCTCTTGACAGCCTTGGGGAAGAAGCTTTTGCAGGTTGTACCGCTCTGGAAGAAGCCATTTTTATCAATGGAATACGCCTCATCGGCGATGCTGCGTTTCAGGATTGTACATCGCTGAAAAAACTGTGGTGGTACGGCACCGTTGATAAGATCGGCGAGTATGCTTTCAGCAATACAGCACTGGATCGTTTCTCCGCCCGTGTGCGTGTCATAGGTGAAGGAGCATTCTCCGGCTGTTTGCAGCTTCGCAGCATGCATTTGCGTGAATGCACAGAGAAAGTGGATACATTGATTCTGGATGGCTGTACAAGCCTTGAAACCCTTTGCCTTGAGTGGAGCAGCGAAGATACATTCGTGCGTTTTGCACGGCTGGGTACAGTTTCTCCGGATGCGCAGGTCATTTTGCCTGCGGATACAAACCTGAAACGGCTTCAGGCCATGTACAGGATCCTTTCTGCCGGAAATGGCGGCCCGGTTGTTCTTCGGGATGACATCCTTCTGGAGGATTGCTCTGAACCCAAACCCGACATGCCCGATGCAGAGAAGATCCTTCGATCGATATTTCATTAAGAGTCCGATAATACAGGAGGGAAGACCATGGAGCTTGTGAAACGGATCGCACAATGCCTGCAGGCAGCTGTAGACAACAATGAAGCTGCCGGTCTCAGTGTTCTGGTACGCAAGCAGGGGCAGGAGATCGCCTTTGCTGCCGCCGGTGATGCCGTGAAGGGAAAAACACCCCTTCGCAGAGACCATATGTTCCGCCTTTTCAGTCAGTCAAAACCCATTACAGCTGCTGCCGTTGTATTGCTGGCAGAGCGTGGCATCATTGATCTGATGGATCCGGTCCATAAGTTCCTGCCGGGCTTCCGTAACCAGCAGGTTATTACAAAGGACGGTTTGGTGCCAGCGCAGCGTGATGCTACCATTCTTGATATGCTTGGTATGACGGCCGGCCTTTCCTATCCCGGTGGTGATGAGGCAGGCCAATACGCAGCACGCCTGTTTGAGGAAAATGACAGGCTCATTGCTCAGGGCGGCGGTATGGATACCGTGACCTTTGCCAACCGGATCGGTCAGCTTCCTGTTGCTTTTCAACCCGGAAGCCATTTCCGCTACAGCACCTGCGCCGATGTTCTTGGCGCAATCGTAGAGGTTGCATGCGGTAAACGCTTCAGCGCATTCCTGAAAGAAGAGTTCTTCGAACCGTTGGGCATGAAAGATACTGCTTTCTGGGTACCGGCTGATCGTTGGAGCCGACTAGTGACCTGTTACCGCCGAACCGAATACGGTCTTGAGCCCTTTACCGGCACCAACCTGAATGTTGGTGTGTATGACCGTGAGCCTGCCTTTGAATCCGGCGGTGCAGGACTTGTTTCCACCCTGGATGATTATGCTGCCTTCACCGATATGCTCATGAATGGCGGAAGTTATCAGGGCAAACAGATCCTGAGTCCTATGAGCGTCAGTTATCTGACTGCGCCCCAGCTGGGCTGGAACCAAAAATTTGATATGTGGGACAGCCTTGATGGCTTCAGCTACGGTAAATTGATGCGTGTCTGCACCGAACCCGGACGTTATCCCGGTTTTGCAGTAAAAGGAGAATATGGATGGGATGGATGGCTTGGCACTTACTTTGCCAATTTGCCCGATGAGAAACTGACGATTCTGCTTATGCAGAACACCACCGATTCCGGTACCACCACCATTACACGCAAGGTCCGCAATATGATTCTGGCAGCACTCAGCACCGGTGAGATATGAGCTTGCCTTTGAATGGAAAAGGAGTTGTGTCTGATCAAGACACAACTCCTTTTTGTTATTCTGCTGTTTTCCATAAAAGTGAGAGCGCTGTGGCACCGGTCATCACTTTATCAGCTTTGATCCAGCCAAAACTGCCGTTCGGGTCCATATACATACCGGCAGGCTGCTTAGCAGGCATGCATACATACAACCAGTTTCCATTCTGTATGATCACATGCATGGTACTGCCTTTGGGCACTTGACAGGCATTGGCGGCAAAGAAGCCGGTATGTGTTCTCAATGCGGTATCTTCGGTGGCCAATGCAACAGGGAGACAAGCCTGAGCATAGAAACCGGGGAGTGTATCCACATAGGCACCGGATACGTAGCCTTTCAAGCCGCCGATGTCTACATGATACCACAGATGAGGGTCGCCCGATACTTCGCCCAGTTTACGAGCCACCACCCCTGCGTTGAGCATTCCCAGATCTTTCGAGCGTGAGGAAGTTTCTTTTCGCAGGTGTACACCGCCGGTAATGATGCATCCTTCCGGCAAGGCATACTTTTCGGCCAATTCTGGGTTTTGACACAGGTCTGTTAATTCGTTGAAGCTGAAATAGGTGAGTACTGTCGGGAAACGCGCAAGCCGCTCCTGCACATCGGTTTTATCGCTGGTTGGCTCTGTATGGGAAAAACTCAATGTACCATCAAATACTTCCAATTGATGTATACAGCTGCTTTTTGCGTCAACAAACCGGAAATTGCGCAGTTTACAGACAAGCTGATCTTTCTGAAGCCAATCAAGGTGGATCAGCATGACTGCATCCCGGCAGGATTCAGTCTCAAAGGCGATCTGATATGCGGTCGCCAAGTTGGAAGATAGCGGTTCACTGCGTGTGACGATAGGATCACAACCTGCCGGTAGAGCAGTCACACTGACAGGCTCGACCTCCCATCCTTCATTTGCTTCTGAATAACGGAGAGCGCACAGCAAACGCTCTTCGCCTTTACCGAAAGCAGCCAGACCAATATCTTTCTGTGAACGGTGGAGATCATTGCCGCTTTCGAAGGTGACAAATGCACCACTGAGCACTTCCCAGTCTCTCAGCCGAACATCAGAAAACGCTTCTGTCAGCTCAGGCGGAGTGACCGAATTGAATTCTGTGAGAATAAAGGGTGTCTTACTGCTGCTGCGATAGCGGATTACGCCCTTTTCTGCAATCGGTGCTTCCACAGCCTCCAGCTGGTGTTCTCGGAGCAAGCATTCGTACCACTCTTTAGCTGCTTTTGGCCAGTTTTCTTCTGCACCATAACAACTGATGAAAAAATCCATCAGTGCCTGTTGTGCTGAATAGGTGGAGTTGAGCAACCCCTTGTCCAAAGCAGCATTGGGGGAAATATCTTCTTCTGCCAAATGGGCACGGAAGGCTTCGCGGGCAGCCTTGTTCCAATTGTCCAATAGCTTTTCATCTTCAATACTGCGAATAAAGTATCGAATACCATTTTCACCGGGGTAACCGGGATGCTTTGTTGCAAAGGGTGTGTCAGCGGAGAGACGTTCGCCGTCTGTTAATGAAAATGTACAGGTGTAGATCCATTCAGGGTGTTCAGGATGCCAGTATCCCAATGTTGCGATACCATCCTGACAGGTTTGTTCGAATACAAACTCTTCTGCTTCCTCGCTCAGGTACCCGTATACCTCTGTAAGGCAGCTTTTTGCAAAGCTGATCTGTTGTTCTTCCTGCAGGTAAGTAAAATCATTGGCTGCCGCACAGTTGCACTGCATGAGCAGCAGCGTGAACAGCAAAGCTGCTATGTACTCAAGCACAGGTTTTATCTTTCGCATAATCTGATCCTTTCCTGATAAGTTCAGCCGTTACCCTCATCACGCCCGGTGATGCTGATGATCTCGCCGGTTTTTGCATCCAGATAGACTGAATACATATCCATGGGAGTGATGTAGGAAAAATCAAATCGCCACATATGCGGATCACCTTCAGCGGTATACTTGTAGCGTACCTCAAAGCGGCGCAGGGTTTCACTGGTTTCGCCATAACGTTCACAGATGGCGGTCATGGCAAGCCGCAGTGCTTCCTCAGCACTATATACAGAACCGGAAGGTTTGGTAATGGTTCCTGTTCCGTCGGCTTCTGTATAGGCTCTCGTCAGTAATCCATTCATTCTGTGGGCATTCGGGGAAGAGTGATCGGTCATGCCATTCTGCCAGAGACGCGCCAGTACCGGTTGTTCCATTTGGAATGATACGAGCCTTGGCGCATCGTCGGTCAGCTTGACCCAGAAAGAATAACCGTTCTCCAGCCCGAGGGGAGACAGGGTAAGCCCCTTCATAGATGCGTACAGCACTCCGTTTTGCTCATATGCTTCTCCATTATCGAAAGCCTCCACGGCATTGGAGTGCCCAGGCGTAACAGCATCCATGAACCGAAGCAGATAATCTGCCAGTTCTTCCCAGCCTTCGTCGGTCATTCTGTTGTTGGCCGGAGTACTTGCATACCCCGGGCGATCAAGGATGTTGCAGAAGGAAACCACCGTACCATCCGGAAGCATGATCATTTCGGTCATAGGATCACCGTCAGATGAGCGTGACTGAATGATGTATCCGCCGAGCTCTTTGCTGACGCACCAATCCTGCCCAATGGATTCGCTAATCAGATAAGGGCTTTGCCACACTTCTGTTGCCCTGATCAGTGCAGCGTCACTGTTTTCCACTGCTGCCGGCTGATAGATGGCGTCATTATCTGCAAAGGCTGCGGAAAATCGTACTGAGGGATGGTACTCCGATGTACCGAAAGCGAATACAAGCAGTAAGCAGGTACATACAGCAAAGCTACAGGCAAGCCAACGTATGGTCTTGGGATTCTGAACAATGCTGCGGATACGTTCCCTTAGTCTTTTACCTGTCATGGTCATGCCGGTGGCAAGCACAGGCAAACCCGGTGCATTCCGCCGTGCAGCAGCCAAGACAAGTATGCCGGCGTATTCTTTGCGTTCTTCTTCGTTCAGGTCTTTGGTTACCCGCTCATCACAGGCCAGTTCACAGTCCGTCATGCTGAGATGAGCTGCAAGCCATACCAGAGGATTGAACCAGTGTACAATGCAGCACAGCAGACGAACGAGGCCCCATATATGATCCCATCCCTTGAAATGGCATATCTCGTGATCCAGCACATGAATGGTCTCGTTGGGCTTTGAGGTGAGGGGCAAGGCGATATAAGGTTGAAAAACGCCTACAAGACAAGCGCTTGGCAGTGGGTCGGTATAGTATACAGGAAGGGGGCAGACTTTTCGTTTTACACAAAGCTGATGGTACTCCATCTGTACCTTGCCGCTCAGCGTTTCCACCCGACCGGTTTTGAGCATGTAGCGAAAGCGCAAATTTCGAAAGATGAACCAGCCGACCAAAGCGACAATGCCAATCATATATATTACCATTAAGGTTTCTGCAAGGCTGCCGTCGTAAATAGCGTTTTCCACGTTGTTGATGCTCTTTGCCAGAATGCCTTCACGATCCCAGTCATACCGGTATCGAAGCCTGTCAAGATCACCCATCATATCGGAAAATCGTCTCTGGATCTGTCCGGCGATCGGTCTGATGGCAATATCAGAACGAGGAGGGCGAATCTCGTTGATCAGTGGATTAGGGAGGCTCAGTGGACACAACAGACGGATGGCAACGATCAACCATGCAAAACAAAGGGTACGGCTACCCAACTGCTTTCGAAACAATTTCCGAATCACCAACAGCAGCATAATAGCGATACTTGCAATGATGGTCGCTTCCAAAAGAAAATTGTATATAGGTGCTTTACGCATGTATATCCCTCCTTGGATCAGGGCATTTTCTTCAGCTCTATCAGCAACTCCTCAACATCCGCAGCGCTCAGTTCCCCGGTATCCACCAGATGATGAACAAGCAGAGAGGCTTTGCCGCCGAATACTCTTCCGATCAATTTACCGGTTTGCTGCTGAGATGCTTCCTTTCGGCTGATGGCAGGGGAGTAGCGCTTCATTGAACCGGATTCATCCACCAATACGGAGCCTTTCTCAGCCATGCGCTTCAGAAGTGTAATCACCGTATGGCGCGTCCAGCCCGTATCCGGCTCCAACTGTTTTGTAATTTCGGGCATCGTCCGTGGATGTGCTTCCCACAGAACCTCCATGATCTTCCATTCGGCATCCGTACATTGAATGCTCATTGGAATACCTCCTTTCATCCTTAAGGGAGACAATTGTCTACTGAGAGTGTACGCTTGTCTACCGTGTTCTGTCAACATG
This sequence comes from Candidatus Limiplasma sp., assembly GCA_045538465.1. GTDB lineage: Bacteria > Bacillota > Clostridia > Christensenellales > Aristaeellaceae > Limiplasma. The sequence goes on from JAZSRK010000130.1 coordinate 45,805, forward strand.
CTGACGGAATGATTTACAAATGCAACAGATATAAACGGTGCTTTTCCCGGCCTCCAATATGTGCTACAATGAATCTAACACTTAAGAAATGGGGGATACACGATATGCAGCATCCGGCATATGAAAACCCATGGTACAGGGACGATGATCAATCCATTCTGGAGATTTATGATGTGGAAACCGGCAAGCGTTCCATTGTGGCTGAGATGGATTACCTGATCGAGGCACCCAACTGGACTCCGGACGGCAAAGCACTTGTTTACAACAGCAATGGCTGCATTTTCCGCTATGAACTGGAGACGGGTGAGATCTCCAGGATCGAAAGCGGATTTGTGAACAACTGTAATAACGACCACGTTCTCTCGCCGGATGGGCTTCAGATCGCAGTCAGCCACGCAACAGCAGAAGATGGTCTATCACGAATTTATACATTACCCATAACAGGTGGCACGCCGAGGCTCATAACACCACTTGCTCCCAGCTATCTGCATGGATGGTCGCCGGATGGAAAAAACCTTGCCTATTGTGCTGAAAGAAACGGTGAATATGACATATACACCATTCCGGCGGAGGGTGGTGTCGAAACCCGTTTGACCGATGCCCCCGGTCTTGATGATGGCTCTGAATATGATTCTGCTGGCGAATATATCTGGTTCAACTCCGTTCGCTCCGGGCTCATGCAGGCGTGGCGTATGAAAGCAGACGGTACAGAGCAGACACAAATGACTTTCGATACCGAATGGAATACCTGGTTTCCGCATATTTCTCCTGACAGACAACTGGTATCCATGATATGCTATCGAAAAGGTGATGTTGCGCCCGGTGAGCATGTACCGCACAAGCATGTGGAGATCCGTCTCATGAACAGCGATGGCAGCGATCTGCGGACTGTGGTAAAGCTGTTTGGCGGACAGGGAACCATCAATGTGAATTCGTGGTCACCTGATAGCAAGCGCTTTGCTTTTGTATCTTATCGGATCCGTGGGATCGGTGAACTGTAAACGGTTTTCGGCTGCGGTGATGTGCAATGGCACACGCCGCAGTTTTTTCTATGCAGAAAGTATTATTCGTCCACTGAAAATAGCAAAACAGATTTAATACATTTGCAAACAACAATATTCGCAAAATCTATTGACATTATCAGCACTTTGTGGTTTAATATGCCCTGCTTTTAAGTTTACTATTTCTAAACTTCCGGTCAAGAGCAAACATGGACTGAGGAAGGGGGAAACGTAATGGAGATTGGAGAAAAACTGCGCGAACTGCGCCTCCAGAGAGGGCTTACCCAAGAGGAAATGGCTGACCGCTGCGAGTTGAGCAAAGGTTTTATCTCGCAGGTGGAACGGGATCTTGCTTCACCTTCCATTGCAACGCTCAAGGATATGCTGGAATGCCTCGGTGTATCGCTTCAGGCCTTCTTCAGTGATGGGGGAAAGGAGAAAGTGGTTTTCTCTCCTCAGGATATGTTCGAGAAGGAAGACGAGGAGAAAAAAATCACATGGCTTGTGCCGGATGCGCAGAAGAACAGCATGGAACCCATTCTGCTGGAACTCCAGCCCGGCGGTAAAAGTGCCATCCTTCCACCTTTTGAAGGCGAGGAGTTTGGCTATGTACTCACCGGTCAAATCGTATTGGTAAGCGGCAAAAGGCGGTATCCCGTCAAGAAGGGCGGAAGCTTCTGTCTTCATCCAAACGCTACACATCACCTGGAGAATACCTCCAAAACCCCGGCTACGGTGTTGTGGATCTCAACACCACCCAGTTTCTGATCATTCAATTGCAATCATTATCATAAAAGGAGTGCCCGGCTATGATGGAACAGGAGCACCTGATCGACCTGAAAGGGATCTGCAAGGAATACGACGGAACACAGGTACTGAAGGATATCAATCTTTATGTGCGCAAGAAGGAATTTGTTACCCTGCTGGGCCCCAGCGGCTGCGGCAAGACCACTACCCTGCGCATCATCGGCGGTTTTGAGTATCCCACCAGCGGTGAGGTGTATTTCGAGGGCAAGGAGATTTCTGCTCTGCCGCCCTACAAGCGCCGTGTAAACACGGTTTTTCAGAAGTATGCCCTTTTCCCTCACCTGAATGTGCGGGATAACATCGCCTTTGGTCTCAAGCTGAAAAAAGTGCCCAAGGCAGAGATCAACAAAAAAGTTGATCGTATGCTGGAGCTGGTCAACCTGAGCGGTTACGGCAAGCGCCATGTGGATCAGCTGTCCGGCGGTCAGCAGCAGCGAATCGCCATTGCCCGTGCGCTGGTCAACGAGCCCGAAGTGCTGCTTCTGGACGAGCCTCTGGGCGCTCTTGACTTGAAGCTGCGCAAGGAAATGCAGCTGGAGCTGAAGAATATGCAGCAGCAGCTGGGTATCACCTTCATTTATGTTACCCATGACCAGGAAGAAGCCCTTACCATGAGCGATACCATTGTTGTTATGCGTGACGGCAAGATCCTGCAGATCGGCGATCCCAAGCGCATCTACGATGAGCCTGCAAATGCTTTTGTTGCCGACTTCATTGGTGAGAGCAACATCCTCAAAGGCACCATGATCAAGGATGAGCTGGTGCACTTCGCCGGTCACGATTTCATCTGTGTAGACAGCGGTTTTGGCGAAAACGCACCTGTGGATGTAGTTATTCGTCCCGAAGATATCATGATCGTCGGCGAGGATATCGGTCAGTTGACCGGTACTGTGCAGAGCGTTCTGTTCAAGGGGGTGCATTATGAAATGATGGTCTCCACCGGCGAGGTGACCTTCAAGGTGCACTCCACCACCATGCAGCCTCAGGGCTCCAAGGTGGGCATCAATATTGTTCCCTTCAACATTCATATCATGAAACCCATGCAGGAGGAGGCGCCTTCCGATGTATGATCTGAGTCTTCCCTGGTGGGCATTCGCCCTGATGGGAGCAGGTCTGGCTGTTTTTGTCGGATTGATAATCCTCTCCGTGCGCCGTAACCACGGCGTCAAGCGCAGCCTGTTCGCATCTCCCTACACTCTTTGGATGATCATCTTCACCATTGTACCCTGCATTCTGGTTGGCTACTATGCTTTTACCGATGCAAACGGAGCTTTCACACTGGAAAACTTCGTGAACTTCTGGGACAGTAACCACGCAAAAAACCAACTTTACGCCAGCATGGGCGAGGCAGCGGCAGCTTTCATCACCCGTGGTACCGTCAACGTGGATACGCTGGTTTACTCCCTGTGGATGGCATTCCTGTGCACAGTTATATGTCTGCTGCTGGGTTATCCCGCTGCATTGTTCATGGCTGACCGGAATATGAAGATCGGCCCCACGATCGTTATTCTGTTCATCATTCCCATGTGGATGAACTTCCTGCTCCGCACCACTGCATGGATGAGCATTCTGGAAGATAACGGCCTGATCAATCAGATGCTCCGCCTGTTCGGGTTTGACAGTGTGCGCCTGATGTACAACTCTGGTGCTGTGCTGCTGGGCATGGTATACAACTTCCTGCCCTTTATGGTTTTCCCGGTATACACGAGCCTGAGCAAGCTGGATCCCAAGCTGGGTGAGGCCGCACAGGATCTGGGCTGCAACGAATGGAAGACTTTTGCCCGTGTTACCGCTCCCCTGAGCCTGCCCGGTGTTATCAGCGGTATTACAATGGTGTTCATGCCCTCTGTTACAACGTTCTTTATTCCCCGTATTTTGGGCGGCGGCAACACCATGATGTTTGGCGACCTGATCGAGAGCAAGTTCCTGACTGAAGGCAACTGGAATACCGGCAGCGCTCTCAGCCTGATCATGATGGTGCTGATCCTGATCAGTCTTGGTGTACTTCGTAAATTCGACCCCGAAGGAGAAGGAGGCGGCATTGCATGAAAAAGACCGGCTTGTTCTTCAAAAAGTTCTATTTGGGGATCATCCTTTTCTTCCTGTATATCCCCATCGTGGTCATGATCATCCAATCCTTCAATGCCGGTAAGAGCCGTGCCAAATGGGAGGGATTTTCCTTCCGCTGGTATGCTGAGCTGTTTCAGGACCGCTCCATCATGCAGGCTTTGCAGGTAACCATGGCAGTTGCCATCATCGCCGCAGTCATCTCCACCATTCTGGGCACGCTGGCTGCCATCGGCATCTACGCCATGAAGAAGCGTCCCCAGCGCATGATGATGACCCTGACCAACATACCCAACACCATGCCCGATATCGTTACCGGTATCTCGCTGATGCTTTTGTTCCTGTTCACCAAGGTTGAGCGTGGTTTTGTAACCATGGTCATGGCGCACATAACGTTCAATACACCGTATGTGATCCTTTCTGTCATGCCAAAGCTGAAACAGATGAACAAACACAGCTACGAAGCGGCGCTGGATCTGGGCGCAACGCCCACCTATGCCCTAACCCACGTCATCATTCCCGAGATCCGTCAGGGTATCGTTACCGGCGCTATGCTCGCCTTCACGCTTTCACTGGACGATTTCACCATCAGCTACTTCACAACAAGTCCGCTGGTGCAGAACCTGTCTACCCTGATCTATTCCAAGGCCCGTATCGGTATCGACCCCACGCTCAACGCATTGAGCACGCTCATGTTTGTTGCACTGCTCATTCTGCTGGTCATCGTCAACAGGCGTACAGCGGATAACGCAGCGTGACCATACTCCCACAAATCATTATTTATGGAGGGTACAGAAATGAAAAAAATGCTTGCGGTTCTCTTGGTTCTCCTTCTGGCTCTTCCTGTATGCGCCAGCGCTCAGGAAGTTGTCAACGTGTACAACTGGGAAGATTATATCGACGAAAGTGTGCTGGAAATGTTCGAACAGGAAACCGGCATTCACGTCAACTATATGAATTTCACCACCAATGAAGATATGATGGTGAAGGTGGAAACCAGCCCCGGAGCCTTTGACCTGGTATTCCCCTCCGAGTATATGGTGGAACGCATGCTGGCCAAGGATCTTCTGGCTGAGATCAACTACGACAACGTTCCCAACGCAAAGTACACCCTGCCCAATCTGCTCAACCCCAGCTACGATGCAAACAATGCCCATTCCATTCCCTACATGTGGGGTACCGTGGGTATTCTCTACAACACCAAGATGGTGGATGATCCCGTAGATTCCTGGGGCATTCTGTGGAACCAGAAGTATGCCGACAACGTATTCATGCTGGACAGCATCCGTGATTCCATGGGCGTAACTCTTAAGTACCTTGGCTACTCTATGAACACGCATGATATCATCGCACTGGAAGCTGCTAAGGCCAAGCTGATCGAGCAGAAGCAGTCCGGTATGGTCAAGGCTTATCAGGTGGACGAAACCAAGGATAAGATGGTTGCCGGCGAAGCCGCTCTGGCTGTTGTCTGGAGTGGTGACGCCCAGTACGCTATCGACCTGAATCCTGATCTTGCTTACGCCATTCCCAAGGAAGGCAGCAACGTATGGGTTGATTGCATGGTCATTCCCAAGACGGCCAAGAACAAGGAGAATGCGGAGAAGTTTATCGACTTCCTCTGCCGTCCCGAGATTGCCCAGCTGAACTGCGAAGCCATCTGGTACTCTTCTCCCAATTCCGGCGCTATTGAGCTGATGGGCGAAGCCTACACCAGCAACACCACCATGAATCCCTCCGAGGAAGCTCTGGCAGGTCTTGAATACTTCAACGACATCGAAGGTGCTTTCCTGGAGCTGTACAACACGCTCTGGCTGGAAGTAAAGAACGCCAAGTAAGCTTAAGAACATCCCCGGTGTGATACCGGGGATGTTCATTCTGTTCAGGAAAGCTAGATTGTAAAGCAATGTTGTGCAATGTTTCCGGAAGTACATCATCATAACGGGAGAATTTGTATGGAATGGGAAAGGTCCAGCGGGGCTGTAGTATTCACCAGACAAAAGGATCAGCTGCTGTTTGTTCTGGTTCAGGAGCGCTCCGGCGCATATAGTTTTCCCAAGGGGCACATAGAGGGCGATGAGACCGAACAGGAGGCAGCTTGCAGGGAGATTTTCGAAGAAACGGGTCTGCGACCGGATTTCTTACCGGGTTTTAACATTACGGATGTCTATCACCTTTCCGAAAGACCCGGAACATGGAAGCGTGTCACTTATTTTCTGGCAGAATTTAAGGATCAGACACCGGTGTTTCAGCAGGATGAGCTACAGGCTGTTCAGTTGGTTTCTTATGAACGGGCGATGAGACTTTTTCAGCACGAAAACAACCGCAAGGTGCTTGAAACAGCGTATGCATACTTGACGGATGCATAACAAAAACGCTGCTGTCTTCATGGCAGCAGCGTTTTCTTGTGTAACGAAAACCCCCGCTTCGAGCGGGGGTTCAGAAAGCTTAAAGCTATGAGTCCATTCGTAAAGCCCCATGTTAGAATAGTAGAAGGTCTGCCAACCGCTACTAAAGAAAAGGAGAATACGAATGGACAAGAATACTTTAGCACATACCACATGGGAATGTAAATATCACGTAGTGTTTGCGCCAAAATATCGGAGACAGATAGTCTATGGGAAATTGAAAACAGAAATAGGGAAAATCCTGAGAACGCTTTGTGAGAGAAAGGGAGTAGAGATTATCGAAGCAGAAGCATGCCCAGATCACATTCATATGCTACTGAATATACCACCCAAAT
>JAZSRK010000024.1:0-21962 GCA_045538465.1 Candidatus Limiplasma sp.
CCTGCTCCCCGCTTTGGCTAAAAATGTGCCACTGGCACATTTTCTTAACGCGTCGCGCCCACGCAAGCGAAGGAGCCTTCTGCGGGTCTCCTCCCATGGGGGCGTTGAGCCGAAGGCGATAAGCCATATCAGCCAACCCTCTCCGGTTTCGCTTCGCTCAACCACCTCTCCCAAAGGGAGAGGCAAGTGGGGGGCACGGAGAGGCGTTCACGCCGAAGGCGGGAAGCCTTCACACCCAACCCCCGCTAAGCGGCGCCCGCCCGCAGCATAGCGAGGACGGGCACTCACGCAAGCGGCGGGGGGTAGGGAAGGGACCCTACCCCTTTAAGCCGCGGAACTATTGTCCACTCACTAGGGCGAACGGCGCGCCCCGCGCTAGCGGGTCGCACCGGACGCCCACCCTCGAGGAGGTTCCTATGTCCACCCGTACCCTTCGCCCATCCAACGCCATTACAGAGGGCGTTATCTGGAAACAACTGCTTTCCTTCTTCTTCCCCATCCTGCTGGGCACGTTTTTCCAGCAGCTGTATAACACTGCCGATGCCATTATCGTGGGCAAGTTTGTCGGCAAGGAAGCCTTGGCGGCTGTAGGCGGCTCCACTGCCACGCTGGCCAACCTGCTGGTGGGCTTTTTCGTGGGGCTGTCCTCCGGCGCAACGGTCATCATCAGCCAGTTCTACGGCGCTCGCAAGCCGGAGGAAGTAAGCCGGACGGTACACACCGCTGCGGCGCTTACGTTGGTAGGCGGCGTTACCATTATGACGGTGGGTCTCATCTTCTCCCCGGCCATATTGCGGCTGATGGGCACCCCAGCCGATGTGCTGCCCGGCGCGATCACTTACCTGCGCATTTATTTTTGCGGCATGATCCCCTCGCTGGTATATAACATTGGTACGGGCGTGCTGCGCGCGGTAGGCGACAGCCGCAGACCGCTGTATTTTCTCATTTGCGCCTGCATGGTGAACATCCTGCTGGATGTGCTGCTGGTGGTAGGTTTGGAGATGGGCGTGGCCGGCGCCGCGCTGGCGACCATTCTGAGCCAGCTGGTCAGCGGCGTACTGATCACCCTTTCGCTGCTCAAGACCCATGATGCATACCGCCTGCAGCCCAAAAAGATCCGCTTCCACGGCGATCTGCTGGGGCGCATCGTGCGCATCGGCTTCCCGGCGGGCATGCAGTCGGTGATGTACTCCCTGAGCAACATCATCATCCAGACGGCCATCAACGGTTTCGGCACCGACGTAGTGGCAGCTTGGACGGCCTACGGCAAAATGGACGGTCTGTTCTGGATGACCATACAAGCCTTTGGCGTGGCCATTACCACCTTTGTGGGGCAAAACTTCGGCGCACAGAAATACGACCGCATGCGCCGCAGCGTAAAGGTATGCTTTGGCATGGCAGCGCTGGCCACGGTCAGCCTGAGCACGTTTTTGCTGCTGTTTGGCGGCGTGCTGCTGCGGCTGTTCACCGGCGATGCCAAAGTGGTGGAGTACGGGCTGATCATCATCCGCACGCTGGTGCCCACCTACATCACCTATATCTGCATCGAGATCCTCTCCGGCGCTGTGCGCGGCACAGGCGATACCCTCATCCCCACGCTGATGACCCTGACCGGCGTGTGCCTGTTGCGGGTGGTGTGGATCACCGTTGTGGTGCCCCGGCATCCCCAGCTGAAAATGGTGCTGTACAGCTATCCCCTTACTTGGATTGTTACTTCGGTAATGTATGTGGTGTACTATTTTAAGGGGCATTGGTTGGAGCGGGGGCTGAAGAACAAAGCGGCGTGATACGAAAATAAATAGAGCCCGGTGCAAACCGTTCTGGTTGGTTTGCACCGGGCTTTTGTTTGGTCAGAATGCACGCCTGCGGCGAAGAACAAACGGGATCAGTTGAAAATGGCGCTGATCAGCTTGCCGGTGGCCGCATCGAACACCGCCCAGCCTTCGTAGCCTTGCTGGTAGCTTTCCTCGGTAAGGAAGGCCAGCACCCATACGGGGGTCATGACCATGCCATCGCTCTTTTGGTCACGGACAGGCATCCAGGTAAGGGTAGCTCGCTTTACCTGCGTCAGTTTTTCCGGGCAGCGGGAATCCGCCATCTCTCCGGGCAGAGCCTCGATGACGGTCTGAGCCTCCACCAGCCTTTCGGGGGTGCGAAGCACCTCGCCCTGCACATAAGCATCACGCAGGTTGATCTCCTTGATCCCATCGGCGGTCACATAGAATACCGCTTCAAACTGACCGGCGATGGCGCTGTCGCTGCCGAATCTGTGATAGATCAGGTAATAGCCTTCCTCGGCGGTGGTGGCGGTGGAATAGTCATAGCGGTAGGCGTTGGTAGACAGTGCACCGCTGTCGATGGCTGCATTGTACAGCGCGCCCATCTGATGGATGCGGTCAACGCCCATATCCAGCGCTGTGGTGCAGGTATAGCCCGGCATGCCCAGTTTCGCCATCAGGGCTTCGGCCTGTGCTTTGGCCTCATCCAAGCTGATGGTCTCCAGCTGCGTGCTTTCCAGCGTGTAGATCTCGTCCGTGCCGGGGAAGCCGAAGGTCATCCAGCCAGCGATGGAACACACATCGGATACCAAGGCTCGTCTCGAAAGGACGGAGGTGACCGGGGTACCGTCCTCCAGCTCGCCGACCGCTTCGTAGGTGCCATCGTTGATGTGGTAGAAAAGGGTATAGCTGCTCCAATCCAGATGACCGCCGTCGTTGTAATCCACGGAGCCGCCGATGCTGCGGGTATACAGCTGCTCCTGGGCAACGCCGCTTTGGTTGAACCATGCGTAGTCCAGCGTGTTGCTGAAGTCCCGCTCCGTAGCCTTGTAGACGGGCAACGTGCCATTTTCGGTATAGGCAGCGGGAACCACCAGCTGCACCTCAGCGCTTTCCACGGCAGGCGCTACGGTGGGGTCGGGGGCAGCCGGATCGGCGGCAGGTGTACCCGCTACCTCGCTGAAAGGCTCGGGCTGGATCTCCACCGTCCATTCCTGATAGACAGGATGGTCGTAGTCCACCTCGCCCTCTGGGGAAGTGGGGCGAACGCAGGCTGTCAAAACGATGGTGTAGGTTTCCCCTTCCGATACCACCTGTCCGTCCGACACCTCAAACATAAACTGCATGCTGCCATCCCGCTGGGGATACATGCCGCTGCCCCAACTGCCGGGAACCAGCAGCGCACCGCCATCCACACCGATCTTCTCAAGATAGAATTCCACATGTTTGATGGTGCTGCCATCCTGCTGGGCTTTTTCCAGAATGGTGGGGGTGCCTTCCGGCGCTTTATCGCCGTAATGGACGTTGTAGCCGTAGGCGTCCTCCGGGAAGCAGTCCACACCTAGCAGCACCACGCCCTCACCGGGGGTGATGGTGCCCATGCCGTAGAGACCATGGTTGCGGTAGGCCACCTCATTTAAGGTAAAGGTAACGCCCTCCACAACGATGGCGTTTTCGGGCGCTGCCACTTCGCCTTCTTCCAGCCAAACTTGAAAATCCTTGCCGAAATGCTCACCGAAAAACGCCGTGATCTTTGGATAGAACGCCGCCAGTGCCACCCCCAGCATGCTGATGATCACCACGGCCAGAACCAGCGCAAGACGCAAAGAATGCCGTATCTTCATATCGCTTTCCTCCTTGAGGGAGCCGGCAGCGTTCATCAAAGCGCGGGAGGCGCTTTCCGGTATTTCCGGAAAAACGCTTTGCAGGTCATGGGGATGCCATTGCTTATTCGTCATGCTCTGCCAGCTCCTTTCGTAACATGATCTTGGCTCGGTGAATCCGACTGCGCACCGCCGTAGCGGACAGGTTCAGCGCCTTGGCGACCTCTGCGGTATCCATTCCTTCGGAATAGTGCAGCACAAAGGGCAGCCGAAGCTTATCCGGCAAGCTTTCCAGCAGCATTTTCAGCGTGATGCCGTCGGATGTTGCAGGGGTTTCCGGCAACTCCTCCATCAGGATGATCCGCTGGTTTTGGCGGCAGATCTGCTTGCAGGTGTTGATGGCGATCCTTGTGATCCATGTGCCGAAATAGGCCTCGTTGCGCAGGGTGTACAACTTTTCCCACGCTTTGAACACCGTTTCCTGCAATGCATCCTGCACATCTGCTTGGTTTTTCAGCATACACAAAGCAACACGGTACAGCCTTCCCTGAAGCTGCTCGATCTGCTCCACAAACTGTTCTTTGGTCAATCTTCATCACCTCTTTTGGAACGTTCCGACCATTAGATGCAGAAGGATGGATGTTTGTTGCACGGGGGAGGAATTTTTCTTTGTTGATTATAGCATAGATGCTGTGGGGGCAGCGATCGTATGCATTGTTCGCGCCACCGCCGCACCCTCACATTTATCGTCCGTCGAAATATTTTTATCGAAAAACGATAAAAAGTTATTGACAAGCGATATGGTCAGTGATAAGATACAAACTGTCGAAGCGCAAGACACTTCTGCCGGGGTTGGCCTCCCAGCGGAAAAAGCGATCTGCCCCATCGGGGCAGCGATCAGACCCAACGGTTTCTCACGACCCGCAAAATGACCATCAACAAACAAAAATATCGACCATCCAAAATGGAGGAAATAGAAAATGAGCAAGTTTGGCAAAAGCAACCTTTTCAAATTCAGCAAGACCGCTTCCAAGGTGATCGAGATCCTCAGCTGGATCGGCGTCGCCATGATCCTGTTTGTATTCATCGCCAGCATCGTAGACCTGAGCTGGGCGCAGGTCAACCTGATGCCCGAAAGCGGCGTCACCATGAATGGCGTATCCGTTACCATCAACGATGCCAGCGCAGCAGCAGGCGTACCCACCAAGGCGGCGCTGATCGTTGTGCTTCTGTGCGGCATGGTCGGTTTTGCCGTACAGGCGCTCATCTTCCGCAATCTGCACAACGTGCTGGTAAGCGCCGAAAGCGGCTCCCCCTTCCAGCAGGAAAACGTTGTCCGCATCCAGCGCATTGGCTACCTGAGCATCGCCATGCCCGTGCTGGCCTTCGTTTTCACCCTGGTCGCCAAGCTGGTGGGCGGCCCTGATGCGCTGGAGCTTTCCTTCGACCTAAGCGGCATCATCATGGGTCTGCTGGTACTGTGCCTGAGCCAGTTCTTCGCCCACGGCGTAGAGTTGGAGCAGGACGTGGACGGCTTGGTGTAAAGGAGGGAACAACATGGGCAAGATCATCCTGCACTTGGATCGGGTCATGGTGGAGCGGAAAATGTCCCTCAACGAGCTATCGGAAAAAGTGGGCGTATCCAACGTGAACCTGTCCAAACTGAAAAACAACAAGGTGACCGCCATTCGCTTTTCCACTTTGGAAGCCATCTGCGCTGCGCTGGGCTGCCAGCCCGGCGATCTGATGGAATATGTGGAGGAATAAGTAAACCCAAGAGCGCCCGGGGGAACAGGTTCTCCGGGCGCTCTCGGGCTATAGACCAAAGGGGTCAGCGAATGGTAAAGGAGTCGGTGGCCAGCAGCTTGCCATCCAAATAGATCGTTACTTCATATTTGCCGGTGTGGATGCCGCCATCGTACTCGATCATGTTTTCAAAATCAGAGTTCAGCACGATCATGGTCTGCCAGAAGCCTTCGCAGTTTTCGTAAATGGTCACTTCCGTAGCGTAGGAAGAAATATAGCCGCGGGGAGATTTGACCACCGTCAGTGCAGGCAGATCAAAATCGTTGCTGAAAACGGGGTGACGATAGTCTACCTTGAGCATGAAAGTGTGATCGTCCAGCATGTCTTCGATCTTGGAGGCGGTAAAGTCGCTGGCATAATTGTAGCCGTAGTCGCCCTGTACAGAATCCGGACGGAAATAGGTCAGGTTTGCATCGTAGAGTCTGATGTTGTAGTCATCATACTTCGAGGGCACCCGCAGGGAAACAGAGGTCGCATCCAGCGTGTCGAAGTCGAAATCGTTCATTACGATCACGGTATATCTTTCGCCCGGCGCCATGGAATAAATGGTGTAGGAGGTAGCATTTCGCACCTGATCGGCCTGCATATTGGAGGCCTCGCCGGTGTACCCTTCGTTGATCCAGATAATGGTGGTGGTGGAGCCGATGGAATTGATGAAATTCACGGTCGCGGTGCAATCGCCGTTATCCTTTACATCCATCAAAGTGACCGTTTCTGCTGCCAGACCGTATACAGGAAGCAGCATACATAGACAAAGCAACAATACGAACCATTTTTTCATAACATGACCGCCTTTCTGTTGTAGAACAAGTTGTAACGAGCAACGTGGTTTTTTCCTGACTTCTATTTTATCAGGAAAGAATTAGAAACGCAAGAAGTCTTTATAATTAAATATATCCCCCCTTGTACCTGCTTTGCACCTCCATTGCATTCAGCCCTGCCGGTATTGTATAATACGCCTGTCGGGATATGTGCCCGACTCCCAAGCCGATTTTGAAAGGATGGAGAAGAAAAATGAAAAAAATGATTGCTGTGCTGCTTTGCACCGTTATGCTGCTCAGCCTGTGCCTGACCGCCTCCGCCGAGGCTCCCCTGAGCGTGGGTCTGTGCATTGCAGAAACTTTGGGCGACAAAGGTTTCTACGATAGCGCCAACGAAGGTCTGCAGCGCTTGATAGCCGATTACGGCATCGTGGGCAATGTGGTAGAGTGCAAGAGCGATGCCAGCGCATACGCCGATGCGCTGGTCGGCTCTGCCGAGGAAAACGATATCGTTGTGGCAGTTGGCTGGCAGTTCTGGGATGCGCTGGTAGAAGTTGTGCCCAATATGCCCGATACCAAGTTCATCTTTATCGACAACGCTATGGATGAGATCCCCGAGAACATGCTGTGCATCACCTACAAAGAAAATGAGGGCAGCTTCCTGGCCGGTTATGTGGCCATGAAGCTCTCCAAGACCGGTGTGGTCGGCGTGGTCGGCGGCGAAGACAGCGCCACCATCAACAACTTTGTGGTGGGCTATCAGCAGGGCGCACTGTATGCCAACCCCGAAGGCACCGTGCTGGCTCCCGTTTACACCAACACCTACGAAGACCCCGCCAAGGGCAAGGAAGCTGCACTGAGCCTGTATGAGCAGAATGCTGATGTGGTATTCGCCGTTGCCGGCAAGACCGGTCTGGGCGTGTTTGAAGCCGGCGCCGAAAAGGGCGCTCTGGCCATCGGCGTGGATAGCGACCAGAAGGGCGAAAACCCCGAAGTTGTTGCCTTCTCCATGATGAAGTGCGTGGGCGACAGCATTTACGTAGTGGTAGAGCAGTACCTCAACGACGGCGTGTTCGAAGGCGGCACCATCTGGGATGCCGACCTGTCCACCGGTCTGGTCAAGCTGAGCTACGGCGATGAGACCATGACGCAGCAGGTATCCGACGAGCTGAAGGCCGAAGCCGATGCGCTGATGGAGCAGATCGTAAACGGCGAGATCGTTGTGGAATCCACCCGCTAAAGAACCTTTGAAACAACTTGGGGCTGGCGCATGGGCGTGCCAGCCCCTTTGCGGTATTTATTCCCATCAGCCTAAGCCGCGCCCATAGGGACAAAATCGAAAAAACAGGATGTGTTTGGAATGACAAAGAAACTTCTTACCCTGCTGCTGGCCTTGCTGTTGTGCCTGACCAGCGCTTCTGCCTTTGCTGAGGCAGCTCCGGTTCTGGAGGAGGATTCCTGGTACGTGGATACCGGCATTCGTTTGGCGCAGGATATGTGCGCTCTGGCCGACAGCGAGGCTTATATCGAGCTGTTCATCGGTATGGGCATGGACACCGACGGCTTTGCCGATACCATGGCTGCCCTTTCTGGCGAAGAAGTAGAAGAAGTGGTGGTCTATCGCTACAAGACCGATGCGCTGGAGACCCTTGCAGAGAACTATCAGATGGATGAAGTGACCACCGCCCTGTCCGCTCCCGCTATGGAGAGCATCTACCGCCGCATGAACCTTTCCTTGGGCAGTCTGCTCAACAGCTATGTGGGCGGCGACCTGTGGATGGCCATCGCCAACGCCCTCACCTACACCGAGACCTTCCTGATGCCGAAGGATTTTGTGCCCTGCGCCCTCTTTTTGCGCTACGGCGACAACATGGATGCCGCCGTGCTGGTCGCCTTCTCCCAGACCGGCGAGGAGACCATCACCGCCATGGCTACCTTTGTGCGGGCCGATGTGGTGGAGGATGAAGTGGCCGCCACCTACCTTGACCTGATGTGGGAGTACGCAGGCACCCTGACCCGCTGATGCAGCCAGCAAGCCTGCAAACGGGATAGCACCTTCCCTTGCAGGGGGCGGGCACCGGCTCTGCCCCCTGCAAGCCTGACAAACGCTAACGTTTTCCGTACAACCCTTTGCTGATGGCCGAACCTCCGCCCCTGCGAAATTCAGCCATCAGCAAAAGGCTGTACGCCATTTGGTCGCCATACGCCCCATCCATAGAGCCAGTCATAAACAAAGGAGGTCAACAGATCATGTTCCTATCTCGCCGCTCTGCCATGCGCACACTTGCCGCCTTGCTGGCACTGTGCTGCCTTTGGTGCACCTTCGATCTTACCCTGCCAACTGCCCTCGCTGCGCAAAAGCCCGCACAGGAGCCTGCCCAGCCTGTTGACCCTACCCTGTGGGGCATCGAAATGAAGACCGACGGTACCCTGCTGGTGCACGCTTACTATGGCACCGACACCGACCTGACCGTACCGGATACCCTGCTGGGGTACCCAGTCACCGAGGTGGCCTTGCAGGGGATTTATCCCCGGTCTGCGGATCCTTACAGCGCAGCGCAGCCCTCCTTTCAGCTCACCCTGCCCGCCAGCGTGACCACCATCACCCAGCATTTGTCCGAGAACTGTACCCAACTGACCTTTCAGGGGGATATTGCCACTGTACCGGAAATAAGCCCCCACTACGGTAACCTGAAAACCGTTATTTTTGAGGGCAACGTTGGCACCATTGGCGACGGTGCCTTTTATTCCAGCAGCAGCCTGAGCACCGTTACTTTCCATGGCAAAGTAGAAGCCATTGGCGGCCACGCCTTTAGAGACTGCACTGCGCTCACAGAGATCACCTTGCCAAAAGGGCTTGTATCCATCGGCGACAGCGCGTTTTACCAATGCACCGGTTTAACGGGCATCGTGCTGCCGGAAGGGCTCGTATCCATCGGGTTATTGGCTTTTACCGATTGCACAGCCCTTCAGACCCTCTCCCTGCCTTCTACTTTGGAACACATTCACTCCTATGCCTTTCGGGATTGCACGGCGCTCAAAGAGATCACTTGCCTTGCACCCAAACTGACCCTCGGCGAAAGCGTGTTTTCCGGCGCCAAGGCCGACCTGCCTGCCACCACTCAACAAGAGATCGTTCCCGATGAGCACTATACCCATGAACCCGCCACCTATTTTGAGGGTTGGGGCTATCGTCCCTGCCCCGGTGGCGTACAGGTTGCATACGTACCAAGCGAATACAACCAGCCAGCCGAAAGCGGCAAAAAGCTGGAATTGGTCATCCCTGCCGAGCTGGATGGTCAGCCGGTAAAGGAGATCGGTCGTTCCCTGATCAACGGTAACGATACCATCACTTCGGTGGTGATCCCAGAAGGGGTGACCGTGATCGAAAGCGATGCTTTTTCCGATTGCTCTGCCCTCACAGAGGTCATCCTGCCGGAAGGGCTCACCACCATCGGCGACGACGCATTTTACCACTGCACTGCGCTTCGTACCATCACCCTGCCCCAAAGCCTTACCAGCATTGGGCGCTCTGCCTTCCAATACTGCGAGTCGATAAAGGAGATGACCATTCCCGAAGGCATTACAGTGCTGCCGGATTATCTGTTTCGCGAATGCAAAGCGCTGCGATCTGTCAAACTGCCGGAGGGGCTCACCTCTATTGGCGACAGTGTGTTTTACAGAACTGCCATTCGCAGCATCAACCTGCCCGCTTCCCTCACCCATCTTGGCGACGGCGCATTTTCTAGCTGTGAAACGCTGGAAAAAATCACCCTGCCGGAGGGGATCACTTGCATTCCCAACTATTGCTTCAGCAGCTGCAGCGCTCTAGCCAGCGTTACCCTGCCCCAAAGCGTTACCGAGATCGGCGACGACGCCTTTTCTTACTGCGAAGCACTTAGCAGCGTCACCCTGCCGGATGGGCTTATCTCCATAGGCACGGAGGCATTTCGCTATTGCAAACGCCTGCGCAAGATCAATCTGCCAGATGGGCTGTTGGCCCTTGGACGTTCGGCCTTTTCCCATACGGCTCTCAGTTCCCTCAAACTGCCGGAAGCTATTGTGATCGTACCGGAATCTCTGCTGCAAGATTGCAGCAAATTGACAGAGGTACAGCTGTCGCCCAATACTTTGTATTTGGGGCACCACTGCTTCCATACCACTTACCAGCTATCTTCGCTGGAGGTGCCGGAGGGCACGCAGGTGCTGGCCCACGGCGCGCTGGAACACGCCGGTATACGCAACCTGACCCTGCCCGCCTCCCTTACCCACATCGGCTCTCTGGCGCTCAACCGCATCGGCCGCACCAGCAACACCACCCAGTGGCTGATGCTGCGCAAGCTGACCATGAAAAGTTTCGATTGCATCATTGCGCCCGATTTTCTCAGCGAAATGCCGCTGGGCTATTTAGAGGAAGGCTACGAGACCCACGACCGCACCATGAAATTGGCATGCGAACCGGGCAGCACGGTGGATACTCTGCTGGTCAACACTGAGTGCATCCAAAAGGAATATCTGCCCCTTACCACCTTCCCGCCGGTCACCGCGCCTGCCGACCCGGTTCTGACCGCCGACCAGTTTGCAGGCCGCAGCGATATCAGCGAGGTCATCATTCCCGAAGGCGTGGTGACCATCGAAGATGGCGCTTTCCGCAATTGTGGGCGTCTGGTCTCCGTTACGCTGCCTTCCACCCTGACCACCATTGGCGCATATGCCTTTGCGGAGTGCAGCAACCTGAGCGCCATCGCCATGCCCGATTCGGTGACCAGCGTTGGCAAGTACGCCTTCGCTCTTTGCACCGATCTGGGGCAGGTCACCCTGTCGGCCTCTTTGACGGAGCTGCCGGAGGGGCTGTTCGCATACTGCCCTGCCCTGCGTGAGCTGGCCGTGCCCGAAGGCGTTACCGCCTTGGGAAACTATACTTTCCTTCTTGATAATGTTCCTGAGAATACCCGCGGCAAGCATGGGCTCCAGCAGATCACCCTGCCTTCTACCCTTACCGCCATCGGTGATGGCTGCTTTGCCGTAAACGGTGCGCTGAAAGAGATCGTATTGCCCGAGAACCTAACTATCATCGGGAAGCAAGCATTTATGGGCTGCTTCCGATTGGAAGAGATCATCATCCCTGCCGGTGTGACCCAACTGCCCGATTCTGTATTTCTTGGCGACGAAGCCCTGCGCCGTGTAACATTGCCTGAGGGGCTTACTACCATTGGGGCTCAAGCCTTTTTGGGCTGCGGCAGCAGCGATACGCCCTTGCGCATCAATCTGCCGGCTTCTCTTGTGCAGATCGCAGACGATGCCTTCCTTTACGGCGAAAAATACGTCCGTGCAACGGTACTGCCCGGCACCGTAGCCGAAACCTATACGCAGGAAAACGGCTTGCGCATCAGCTACCCCGAAGAGTAACTCCCTGCACCCGCAACACGGGTGCAGCCCGCAGGGGATCCTGAACGCCCTGCGCCAATACCAAGGAGGTTTTCTCCCGCATGTTTAACGAGATCATCCGGTTTTCTCATGTGAGCAAGCAATTTCCCGGCACGCTGGCCAACGACGACATCAGCCTGAGCATCTACGAAGGCGAAGTGTTTGCCTTGGTGGGCGAAAACGGCGCAGGCAAGTCTACGCTGATGAACCTGCTCTACGGTCTGCATCAGCCTACGCTGGGGCAGATCCACATCAGCGGGCTGCCCATCCGTGCCAACCACAGCCCGGAAAAAGCCATGCAGATGGGCGTTAGCATGGTGCACCAGCACTTTAAGCTGGTGCCCAGCTTTACCGTGGCACAAAACATCCTGCTGGGGCACGAGCCCAAAAAATGGGGACTGTTCTACGATGAAAAAAAAGCCAACGAGACCGTGCGCCAGCTGTCGCAAACCTATGGCTTGGAAGTAAACCCCACCGATGTGGTGCGGGACTTGAGCATTGGTCTGCAGCAGCGTGTGGAGATCCTCAAAGCCCTGCGCACCGGCGCAAAGGTGCTCATTTTGGATGAGCCCACCGCCGTGCTTACTGCTCAGGAGACCGAGGAACTGTTTGCCGTTATCCGGCGCATCGTCAAAGAAAAAAACATGACCGTCATCATGATCACCCACCGGTTGCCGGAAGTGATGCAGATCAGCGACCGGGTGGGCGTGATGCGCCGGGGCAAGATGGTGGATGTGCTGCGCACGCAGGATACCAGCGAGCAGGGCATCGCCTCCCTGATGGTGGGCAGAGACGTGATCTTTGACGACCTGCGCACCGAGAAGGAAGCCGGGGAGGAAAAGCTGATCATCAAGGATCTGAAGGCCGTTAACGACCGCCAACTGCCAGCCCTCAGGGGCGTGAGCCTGAGCGTGCGCGCCGGCGAGATCGTAGGCGTGTGCGGCGTGGAGGGCAATGGTCAGACCGAGCTGAGCGAGTGCATCATGGGCATGCGCCCGCAGGCCGGCGGCAGCGTGATCCTCAACGGCAAAGATATCAGCCGCCTTACCCCGCGAAAAATACGCAGCATGGGCGTCAGCTTTATTCCTGAGGATCGTCTCTCCACCGGTGTGGATCAAAAATCCTCCATTACCGACAACTTAGCCTTGGGCAAGCACCGCACCAAAGATTTCAGCTTTTTGGGCATCCACCTGCGCCGGGGCAAGGCCAAGCGCTACGCCCAGCAGCTGGAAAAACAATTCGACATCCGCTGCGCCGGGGTGGATGAGCCGGTGCAGAGCCTATCCGGCGGCAATGTGCAAAAGGTAGTCATCGCCCGGGAATTCTCCTTTGATACACCGGTGCTGGTCATCTGCCAGCCCACCCGCGGTGTGGATATCGGCGCTATCGAGTTCATCCATGAGCGCATTATCGAAAAACGCAACGAGGGCTGCGCCATCCTGCTCATCAGCGCCGATCTGGACGAGCTGTTCCGCTTGAGCGATACGCTGCTCACCCTCTACGACGGCCGCATCACCGGGCGCTTCAAGACGGGCGAGATCACCATGGAAGAGATCGGCTTCTACATGCTGGGCGCCAAGGTGCAACAGGAGGTGGGCGCATGAAAAATTCCTTTATTCAAACCCTGCGGGCGCTGGTTCGCCTAAAACCCTCCCGCAAGCTGAACCGGGATTATCTGGTCTCGCTTGCCATTGCAGTCGTCCTGGCTTTTTTGGTAGGCGCAGGCATCCTGCTCATCTGCGGGCATGACCCCCTGAGCTGCTACGGAGCACTGTTTAAAGGCGCACTGGGCACCAAGCGTGCCTTTGCCAACACCCTTGCCAAAACCATGACGCTGGGTCTGTGCGGTCTGGCCATGAGCGTGGCTGCCAAAGCGGGTATGTTCAACGTAGGCGGCGAGGGACAGCTCTTCTTCGGCGCCATGGCAGCCGCCGTGGTGGGCGCTTACGTAAAAGGGGTGCCCCCATGGGTGGTCACCCTCTTGGCCCTGCTGGCAGCATTGGCCGCAGGCGGTCTCTTCGCCCTGCTGCCCGGCTTCTTAAAGGTGCACTGGAAGGTGGATGAGGTGATCACCACCATCATGCTCAACACCGCCGCCATCTATTTTTGCACCTACTTAGCCAACGGTCCCTTGAAAACCGCTGAAAAAGGCATTGCACAAGGCACCGCCAGCATTATGAAAGAAGCCCAGCTGAGCAAGCTGATCCCCCTGAGCAACCTGACCACCGGCATTTTCTACGCCGCCGTGACCGTGCTCATCATTTGGTACCTGATGAACCGTTCCACCACTGGCTTTGAAATGAAGCTGACCGGCAACAACGACCGCTTTGCCATGTATGGCGGCGTAAGCACCAAAAAGCTGATGCTCTGGTCCATGGTATTAAGCGGCATGATCTGCGGCTTGGTGGGCATGCTGGAGACTTTCGGTCTGCACGGGCGTTTCATCGTAAGCGTGAGCAACGAGTTTTACTTTGACGGCATGCTGGTAGCCATGATCATGCGCTACGACCCGCTGGGCACGGTGCTGATGAGCTTCTTCTTCGCCGTGCTCAACATCGGCGGGCGTGCCATGGAGCGCTCCGCAGGCATCCCCAGCGAGCTTATCTTGCTCGTGCAGTCGGTGATCATCTTCTTTATGGCTGCCGAAGGCGGCATCCGTACCTCGCTGAAAAACCGTGCAGCCATACGCAAGGCGCGCCGTGAAGCCGCCGGAAAGGAGGCCGTCTGATGAGTAACATTTTTAACGTATTGCTTTTGCAGACAACACTGCGCTCTGCTACCCCTGTGGTGCTGGCGGCCATGGGCTGCCTGCTTACCCAGCACGTAAACATGACCAACATCGGCATCGACGGTATGATACTCATCGGTGCATTCTTTGCAGTGCTGGGCAGCTACTTTTTCGGCAGCTGGGCAGCCGGGCTGGGGCTCGCCATCGTATGCGGCATTTTGCTGGGGCTTTTCTACTATGTGTTCGTCATAAAGTTTGGCAGCGATGAGTTTATTATCGGTGTAGCGCTGAACATTTTTGCAGGCGGTTTGACGGTGTTCCTTCTGCGCACGGTGTTCCAAGTAAAAGGCGCTTTCTCAGACCCCGCTCTGGTGCCCCTGCCCACCATTCACCTGCCGGTCATCAAGCATATCCCCGTCTTGGGGCAGCTGCTCTCCGGGCATACCCTGCTGGTGTACGTAAGCTGGGCGCTGGTCATCATCCTGTGGGCGTTTATCTACAAGACCCCCGCCGGTGTGCACCTGCGTGCTTCCGGCGAGTATCCCGATGCCCTGACCGCCTGCGGCAAAAAGCCCGAAAAAATGAAATGCTTTGCCAGCGTGGCCTGCGGCATTCTGGCTTGTGTAGCCGGTGCGCACCTATCCCTTGGCTATCTGACCATGTTCTCCGAAAACATGAGCGCCTCCCGAGGCTATGTGGCCTTTGCCTGTGTCATCTTCGGCCGGGGCAACCCGCTGATCGTATTCCTTGCAGCGCTGCTGTTCGGCTTTATCGATGCCCTGGGTCTGCGCTTGCAAAACTACATTCCCAGCGACCTGACCGCCATGGCGCCGTATTTGGTTACCGTGGTGATGATGGTGGTGGTCGTCCTGTGGGGTGGGCGTCCGACACGCGCCGCTAACGCGGAGCGTGCCGTTCGCCCCGGGAGTGGACAATAGTTCCGCGGCCTCTGAGGAGGGGCCCCAACCCTTCCTCAGGCCGCTTGCTTGAGGGCATGTCCTCGCTTCGCTGCGGGCATGCCCCGTTTTTTGTATGTTGGGCGTGAAGGCTTCCCGCCTTCGGCGTGAACGCCTCCCCGTGGGGGTGTATGTTGGCTGTTGGGGCTTGTCGCCTTCGGCTCATCGCCCCTATATGGGAGGAGACCCGCAGAAGGCTCCTTCGCTTGCGAGGGAGCTGTCGCCGAATGGCGACTGAGGGTGCCTCAAGTTGCTAAAAGCCATAGCTACATCTCCGTAGCCGATCGACAAACCCGCCCACCCCACTTGCCTCTCCCTCTGGGAGAGGTGGCTGAGCGAAGCGAGGCCGGAGAGGGTTCTGCCGCAAAGGGAGTCTTTCAGCGATAACCCTCTCAGTCAGGCTGCGCCTGACAGCTCTCCCAGAGGGAGAGCCAAGGGTGGGAGGGCAGCCACGCCTGTCAACTCTGCCAGAGGGAGAGGTAAAGGGGGAAAGCTGTTACACCCCGCCAACTCCAGTTCGGGTTGCAAGGCGATGCACGAATGTAGCCACCAGCCGGCCCGCACCGCGACGGTAGAGAGCGACGTCAAATCCCCCGCCCTTTTTTTCGGCGGGGAAAAGGGCAAACGTAGTAGCGCCAAGTTGCACGTAAGACAGCCAACTTACATCCAGCAAATGCAAGTTTTGCCCGCCGCCGCAAAAAAGGGCTTTAAAGGGGATTTGACCAAAGCGAACGTGTCGCTGTTTTCTGCCTACTCTTTTTAAAAAGAGTAGGCGCGGGTGTGGGGGTGCGTAACCCCCACCCAGTTTCTCGCAGCAGTACTGCGAGATAACCACACAGCGCCGCTGCCGCCAGCAGCAACCTAACCATACCCCCCGCTTTCAGCGGCCGTCGGGAGCCAGCGCCTCGTGCGCAAAACACCCCTCCCACGAAACGGAGCATTCATGAAACACATCATCGTCATCGGAGGCGGCGCAGCAGGTCTGCTGGCTGCCATGGAAGCCGCCAAGAACGGCGCCAAGGTCACCTTGCTTGAGAAAAACGAGAAACTGGGCAAAAAGATCTACATCACCGGCAAGGGGCGCTGCAACGTGACCAACAACTGCGCCCCGGACAGTTTCCGGACAAATGTTATCAAAAACCCCCGGTTTTTGTTCAGCGCCCTAAACGCCTTCGCCCCTGCCGACCTGATGGCTCTTTTGGAAAAACTGGGCTGCCCGGTAAAAACAGAACGGGGCAACCGAGTATTCCCGGTCAGCGAAAAGGCCAGCGATGTGACCCGCGCGCTGGAAAAAGAACTGCATCGTCTGGGCGTGCGCATCCTGCTCAACAGTGCTGTACGCTCTGTGGATGCAGCCGATGGCATCATTACCGGCGTTACGCTGACGGATGGGCAGAAGCTTTCGGCCGATGCGGTCATCGTGGCCACCGGCGGCATGAGCTACCCCACCACCGGCTCCACCGGCGATGGTTTTGGCTGGCTGAAGCAGCTGGGTCATACGGTTTTCCCCGCTTTGCCCACACTCATCCCCCTTTTGAGCGATGCCAAATGGGTGACCGAGCTGCAAGGGCTGAGCCTGCGCAATGTACGGCTCACCTTGAAAGCGGGTAAAAAGAAACTTTACAGCGATCTAGGCGAAATGCTCTTTACCCATTTCGGCATTACAGGACCTCTGGTGCTCAGCGCCTCTGCCTACATGGCAGAGTTGGCCCCCGATGAAGTGTGCCTTACCTTGGATCTGAAACCCGGGCTTACTGCCGAGCAGTTGGATGCCCGCATCCTGCGGGATGTAGGCGAAGCGGGCAAAAAGCAACTGGGCACCGTGCTGTGCGGTCTATATCCCTCCCGGTTAGCCGAAACCATGGCGCAGCTGTGCGCCCTCAGCTGGACAAGCCCTGCCTGCGAATTGACCCGTGAGGGACGCATGGCGCTGGTGGAACGCACCAAAGCTTTGCAGATCCCCATCTCCGGCACCCGTCCCCTAAGCGAAGCAGTGGTCACCCGGGGCGGCGTAAGCGTGAAGGAGGTAAACCCTGCCACCATGGAAAGCAAGCTGGTATCCGGCTTGTACATTGCTGGCGAACTGCTGGATGTAGATGCCCTCACCGGCGGTTACAATTTGCAGATCGCCTTTTCCACCGGTCTGTTGGCAGGCCGCAGCGCCGCACAGGCCTAAAGCATCAGCAGTGCAAACGCCGCCGCTTTGCAAGCTGAAAAAGCACGCCAAAGACGGCTGCCTCTTTCGTTTTGCACCCTTTGAACACGTTTTCCCGGGCGGTGTCGCCTTTATTATCCTACAGTTTGGAGTTTTTACCTATGCAGTTTATCGTATTGGATTTAGAATGGAACCAACCGGTCAGCTACCAGAGCGCCGCTTACCGCAAGGTGGGCGACAGGCTGCTGTTTGAAGTGATCCAGATCGGCGCAGCCAAGCTCAACGAGCAGCTGGAGATCGTGGATACCATCAGCGTGCCCATCTGCCCCACCCATTACATGACCATCCATCCTCGTGTAAAGCGCATGACGGGTCTGAGCATGGATGTGCTGGCCGATGCGCCCGCCTTTCTGGAGGGCATGGAGCAGTTCCATCGCTGGTGCGGCGAGGATTGCGTCTTTGTCACTTGGGGCTGCGACGACATCAGCGTTCTGCAGCAGAATGTAGATTTTTTCGGCTTTCAGCAGCCGTTGCCCAAGATGTACGACTTGCAGCGGCTCTATGCCTCCGCCATGAAGCTCAGCGGTCAAGCCGCCCTGAAAACCGCCATGGAAGTCTTGGAGATCGAGCCGGAAGAGGACCGCGCATTTCACAACGCGGAGCATGATGCATACTATACCGCATTGGTGCTGCGCAAGCTGCCCGACCCCATGGCGGTGCTCAAGTACGAGGAGCACCCCCGCAAGCTGTGCCACAACGAGCGCCGCAGCCGTTTCCGTGCCACCAATATGATCCGCTCTGTACAGGAAGCGCTGGATAGCAAGGATCTAAAACAGCCCCGCTGCCCCACCTGCGGTCAGCCCACCGACCTTGTAACCGAGATGATCCCGCAAGCTACAGGCAAATATGTGGCGCTGAGCAAGTGCAAGCACCACGGCGCCATGTTTGTCAAAGTGCGCTTTGCTCAATTGCCCGATGGCCAGAAGGGGATGCACCTGAGCGTGCTGCCCGCCAACCGGCAAACCTCCGCTTATGTGCACACCAAAGAGCTGCAATTCCAGCTCAAGCGCAAGCGGGGCGATTATGCAAACTTCGATGTGGAAGACCTGGGCGAAGCGCTCAATTCCAACATGCCCTTTGAGGATGCGTAAGCCCTCCCCACGATCAAGGGTGCCATTGTGAACCTGTAAGCCATGTCCTGCGGCAAGCAAATGCCGCTAGCTGGCTTTTTCATCTGCTTATGATTATTTGCTGCTCCCGCCGTATGGAAAGGAGGCTGTACCTGTGTCCATCCAAGTTACGCTGCAAAACCATGTGCTCACCCTGCCAAAGGGCACCACGGTACAAGCCGCTCTTGCGGCGCTGCCAGCCACCGAGGCCCCGGTAAAGGAAACAGCGCTGGCTGCCATGAGTGGCGGCCGGGTGCTGGAACTGTCCCAGCCCCTTACTGCCGATACGACCCTTGTGCCGCTTACCTACCAGCACGAGGAGGGGCGCAGGCTGTACGAACGCTCCCTGCGGTTTTTGTTTCTGGCCAGCCTGAAGCGGCTGTATCCCGGTATGCGTGTGCGCATGCAGCATTCCGTAGGGCATGGGCTGTACATCACCCCGCAAAACGGTAGTATGGACCACGAGGATGTGCGGGCACTGCAAGCGGATATGCAGGCGCTGGTACAAGAGGATATCCCCTTCCAAAAAGAGGAATGGACGAGAGAAGCCGCCATTGCCTATTTTGAAAACGAAGGCTGGGGCGACAAGGCGGCTTTGCTGCGCTACCGCCCTAAGGAGACCATACCCATGTACCGCATGGCGGGGCTTTGCGAATATTTTTACGGCGCAATGCTGCCCTCCACCGGTATGATCACCGCCTTCCAGCTCAAGCCCCAGCACCCCGGGCTGGTACTGACTGCGCCCTCCCCCGATGCACCCGACCGCCCTGCGCCCTACACGCCCCGCAAAAAGTTTTTGCAGGTGTTTGACGAGAGCCAGCGCTGGTGCAGCATTCTGGGCGCGCGCAACGTTGCCGATGTGAACCAAATGATCAAGAGCGGGCAGATACGCGAATTCGTGCGGGTAAACGAAGCCCTGCACGACCGCTCCATCGCCGCCATAGCAGATGATATCCTGCGCCGCCACGCCCGCATCGTAATGATCTTTGGCCCTTCCTCCAGCGGCAAGACCACCTTTGCCAATCGGCTAGCAGTGCACCTTCGGGTGCTTGGGCAGAAGCCGCACCTGATCTCGCTGGACGACTTTTACCGCAACCGGGCCGATCTGCCGCTGGAAGCCGACGGCACCCCCGACTTGGAGCACGTGGAAGCGCTGGATATCCCCTGCCTGACCCAGTGTTTGGAAGCTTTGCTCAGCGGCGACAAGGTGGATATGCCCTTGTACGACTTTACACGAGCCTGCCGCAGCAGCGAGACCCACTGCATGCAGCTTGCTTCCGATGAGCCCTTGCTGGTGGAAGGCATCCACGGCATGAACGACCGCATCGTATCTCAACTGCCGGAACGGCTGATGTACGGCGTGTATGTAAGCGCATTGGGCTGCATCAATATGGATGACCACAACCGCATCCGTACCACCGATGTACGGCTTCTGCGCCGCATCGTTCGCGATATGCGCAAGCGCAACACCTCCCCTATGCAAACCATCGATATGTGGCCCAAGGTACGAGCCGGCGAAGAAAGATGGATCTTCCCCTATCAGGAGCGGGCAGATGTTATGTTCAACACCTCCCTGCACTACGAATTGCCCATCCTCAAGACCATGGCCTATGAGCTGCTATTGCAGATCCCGCCCTCTGCGCCCCAGTACCTTACCGCCCGGCGGCTCATCAAGATGCTGCACTATTTTCTGCCCGCCGGCGGCGCTGTAATGGAAGAGATCCCGCCGCTTTCCATCCTTCGGGAATTTGTCGGTGACAGCGCATTTTATGACATCCATTGACAGAAACAGCGCATTATAGTATAAATATATTTTGGTGGCACATGCCCATGACCCCTTGAAAGGAAGTTGTGACCATGAAAATCGCGATCGCGATCGTTGAAGGCATTATGATGGTTTTCAGCACTTGGCTGATGTTTCTGATGGTCTACCAGATCGTGCTCAGTTTTATTGGCTTCAAGCGCAAAACCAAGGACTATGAGGATCACGACCCAGAAGCCCGCTTTTTGGTGCTGGTTCCCGCCCATAACGAGGAGAAGGTTATCGCTACCATGATCGATAACCTGAACCGGATGGACTACCCCCGGGAATTGTACGACTACATCATTCTGGCAGATAACTGCACTGACCGTACCGAAGAGATCGCCCGTTCGCTGGGCGCAGAGGTGCTGGTAAGCCGCAAGGAAAGCGAGGATGAGCCCACCGGCAAGCCCATCGTGCTCAAAAAGGCGCTCACTGCGCTGGGCAACTATCACGAAAAGTACGATCTGGTCATGTTTTTCGATGCTGATAACATGATCGACCTGAATATGTTCCGTGAAGTAAACAGCCAGTACCTGCATTCCGGGCGCAAAGCCGATGTGATCCAGTGCTATCTGGGCTGCAAAAACAGCAAGGGCTTGGTGGCTTTTGCCGACTATGTAAGCTACACCATCACCAACCGTTTTATGCAGTATTCCAAGCAGCGCTGCGGGCTGAATGCAGCCATTGGCGGCACCGGTTTCTGCGTATCTGCCAAGTACCTCTACGAGCGCGGCGGCTGGACGTCCCTCAGCCTTACCGAAGACTTTGAGCTTCAGATCGAGACCATCTGCGAGGGCCGCCGCCTGATGTGGAACAACGAGGTGCGCATCCACGATGAAAAGCCCACCAAGCTGCGTGCTTGCGCCCGTCAGCGTTTGCGCTGGGCACAGGGCCGCTGGTTCGTTTCCTTCAAGAACACCCCCCGTCTGATCAAAGCCCTGTTTACCGGCAAGATCAGCTTTTGGGAGTTCCTGAGCACCTTCTGGGGCATGTACAACATGTCTCCCTTTGCAGTGCTTACGATCGAAGGCGTTTTGATGATCTTCCTTGAGATCGCGCGCCGCTACATTCCCACTGCATCCGACTATGTTACCCTGCGCATGAGCTCCATGTTCAGCTTTAACTTCATCAGTATTCTGGTCATGTTCTACAGCATCTATGTGCTGTTCTATGTAGGCGATTATCTGGATAACCACCGTACCCCCAAGCTGAAGGAAGTTTTCCCGGTGTTCGTCTCCATCTTTATCAACATGGGTCTGGGCGGCTTTGTTAACCTGATCGGTCTGTTCAAGCACCGTCAGCAGAGCGTTTGGGTAAAGACCGAGCACAGCATCAATGTGGATATGGATACAGTACTGGCACAGACCGCCAACCAAAACGATAAGAAAGAAAAACAGCCCGCAGAGGCAGAAGCCTGAACCCGGCTAATGCTGCAAGGGTCTACAATAAAAACGCCAAGCGATCGTGCCTGGCGTTTTTGGTCGGAGGAAAACCCGCCCATGGGGGCATTTTCGGCCGGGGTGGGACCCTGTGCCCTCTTGCCTACCGGGCACCG
>JAZSRK010000104.1:0-2771 GCA_045538465.1 Candidatus Limiplasma sp.
AGCCTTGGCAGACTTGAGCTTCTCCGGGGTGAGGATGTAGCTGTCCTTCAGGCGCAGGTACTCTTCCTCGTTGAAGAAACGCTCTCGCTGCACACGGGTCATGTAGAGGATGTCCAACTCGGGCATGACGCTGTCCAGATCTGTGGTCTGCTTGTACTGCAGGTTCTTTTCCTTGATAAGATCCTTCACATAGCTGGGCACTTTCAATTCCTGCGGGGAAATGAGGACGAACTTGATGTTCTCATAGCGGCTGAGGGCAGTGATGAGGCTGTGAACGGTGCGACCGAACTTCAGGTCGCCGCAGAAGCCAACGGTCAAGTTGTCAAAATGTCCTTTTTCCCGCTGGATGGTCAAAAGGTCGGTGAGGGTCTGGGTGGGGTGGTTGTGGCCGCCGTCGCCAGCGTTGATGACGGGAATGTCGCTGCGCATGGCGGCAACCAGCGGCGCGCCCTCCTTAAAGTGACGCATGGCGGCGATATCCGCATAGCAGCCCACCATCTTGATGGTATCGGCAACGCTCTCGCCTTTAGCAGAGGAGGAATTGCCCGCATCAGAAAAACCGATGACATGACCGCCCAGCTCGTACATGGCGGCCTCAAAGCTGAGGCGGGTACGGGTGGAGGGCTCAAAGAACAGGGCAGCCAGCTTCTTACCCTCGCACTTGTGGGCATAGGCCGCCGGATTGGTAATGATGTCGTTGGCGGTTTCGATCAGCTGGTCGATCTCCTGCGTGGTCAGATCCAGTATGTCGATCAGGTGCTTCATGCCTTAGCTCCATTCACCGCCAGATAGTTGCGGATGCGCTCAACGTTCTCGGCGTTCTTCTCGTCTTCTTCCAGATACTCGATGATGTCGTACACATCCACAACGGCGTATACGGGGAAGCCGAACTCTTCTTCCACTTCGCTCATGGCGCTCTTTTCGGTCTTGCCCTTTTCCTTGCGGTCCACCATGATAAAGGTGGCGGCGACCTTCACATCCTCCAGATTGCTGAGGATGGCCATGCTTTCACGGATGGCGGTACCGGCGGTGATCACGTCCTCGGTGATGACCACTTCCTGACCGGCCTTGGGCACGTAACCCACAAACACGCCGCCCTCGCCATGATCCTTGGCTTCCTTGCGGTTGAAGAAGAAAGGCACATCCAGACCTTGCTTAGAAAGGGCGATGGAGGCAGACACAGCAATGGAGATGCCCTTGTAGGCGGGGCCGTAGAGCACGGTGGGTTTGTTGCCCAGCTTTTCCATATAGGCACGGGCGTAGTACTCGCCCAGCTTGGCGATCTGGTCGCCGGTCTTGATATCGCCAGCATTGATGAAGTAGGGGATCTTGCGACCGCTCTTGGCGGTAAAATCGCCGAATTTCAGCACACCGGCATTCTCCAGAAACTGAATAAACTCTCTCTTGTAGGCTTCCATGACGGTATCTCCTTT
The DNA here is from genome assembly GCA_045538465.1 of Candidatus Limiplasma sp. Classification (GTDB taxonomy): domain Bacteria; phylum Bacillota; class Clostridia; order Christensenellales; family Aristaeellaceae; genus Limiplasma. The sequence goes on from JAZSRK010000104.1 coordinate 1,434, forward strand.
CAAACTTTCAATTGCTCCGTAGGGCCGGGGCTCTGCCCCAGCGCCCCGCCCAAGGGCGCTGCCCTTGGGAATCCCGCTTAAGGGGCATTGCCCCTTAAGAATCCCATTATTGCGCCATTACATGGCGCAAGGGGGAATGGATAAAGTGTTGTTTGCGAAAGTGATTACAGAACAGATATGCCATAGTCCAGAATCACATTGCCGTTTTCATCCGGCGTGGTGAAGCGGGGGCATTGATAGCGCTCGAAGCACCAGTCGTCCTCTTTGCGGGTAAAGCCCATTTGTGCCAGCTGGCTCAGGCAAAGCTGGTGGGTCTCCGCAGTGTAGAAATCCGGGCAGCCCTCCGGGGCGCTTAGGTAGCACACGGCATAATCAAGCGGCGGGATATCCGCTGCTTCAAAGCCTTGGGGCACCGGTGTGCCTTCCGGGAAAAACATGCCGATCCAGTATTCGGGCTTGCCCTCTACAATGTGCACAGCACCGATATAGGCATCATCGTTAAAGGGTAGCCGTGGGGACTGTTCCAGCTGGCTGAACCAATCGTTGCTCCACCACTCACCCCAGTTGGGGTTGCTCTCATAGCGCTTGCCAATGAGGCGTGCCGCAGGGCAATGCTCGGCCTTGATCTCCAAAAGACGGACACTCATACAGCATCGATCCTCCTATTCGGATCAATCGCAGAACTCAGCCACGCAGCGCTTATAAGCAGCTACAGGATCCTCGGCAGCGGTGATGGGGCGGCCCACCACGATAAAGTCGGAGCCGATCTCCTTGGCAGCGGCGGGGGTCATGACGCGCTTCTGGTCGCCCACATCGCCATCGGCAAAGCGCACACCGGGGGTGATGGTCAGGAACTGCTTGCCGCAGCGGTCGTGCACCTTGCCGGCCTCCAAGGGAGAGCAGACAACGCCGTCCAGACCGGCATTCTTGGCGGTCTCGGCATAGTGCATCACCACTTCGTCGATGGGTTCCTTGATGAGCAGGTCGCGCTCCATGGCTTCCTGATCGGTGGAGGTGAGCTGGGTGACGGCGATCAGCAGGGGGCGGGTGCCGTCCTCACGGGTCAGGCCCTCGATGGCAGCCTGCATCATGGCAGTGGTACCGGCGGCGTGCAGGTTGGTCACGTCCACATCCAAGTTACGCAGCACAGCCATGGCCTTCTTGACGGTGTTGGGAATGTCGTGCAGCTTCAGGTCAAGGAAGATCTTGTGCCCGCGGCGCTTGATCTCACGCACGATTTCCGGGCCCTCGGCGTAGTACAGCTCCATGCCGATCTTCACAAAGGGCTTTACATCGGTAAACTTGTCCAGAAAGGCAAGGGTGGCTTCGCGGCTGGCG